>DATFGS010000286.1:0-5961 GCA_035249225.1 Candidatus Methylomirabilota bacterium
CCGCGACCGTCGACGAGCTGGTCGGCACCGCGGGCACCGTCACCACGCTGGCCGCGCTGGATCTCGGCCTCGCCGCCTACGACGCGGCGCGGGTGCACGGCCACCGGCTCGGCCGCGCCGCGGTGGAGCGGGAGCTGGCCCGGCTCGGCGCGCTGTCCGTCGCCGACCGCGGGCGGCTGCCGTGCCTCGAGCCGGGCCGCGCGGACGTGATCATCCCGGGCATCGCGATCTGCCTGGCCACGATGACGCGGCTCCGGCGCGAGCATCTCGTGGTGAGCGATCGCGGGCTCCGCGAGGGCATCCTGCACGAGCTGCTGGGGGCCGCGCGGTGACGCGGCCGTCGGCGCGCACGCTCTCGGTGATCGACTACCACACCGAGGGCGAGCCCATGCGGTTCATCGTGGACGGGGCGCCCCGCATCCCCGGCGCCTCGCTCATGGAGCGGAGCGAGCACCTGGCCGCGCACGGCCGCGCCCTGCTGGGCATGGCGCTCTACGAGCCGCGGGGTCACGCCGCCATGTGCGGCGCGATCCTGACCGATCCGGTGACGCCGGAGGCCGACGTCGGTGTCCTGTTCATCGAGCCGCTCGGCCCGGTGCACATGTGCGGGCACGGGGCCATCGCGCTGGGCGCCATGCTGGTGGAGACGGGCCGGGTGGCCGCGCCGGGCGGTGTCGCCACCGTGAGGCTCGACACGCCCGCCGGCCCGGTCTCCTGCCGCGTCGCGAGCGAGCCGGGGCGGCCGACGTCGGTCACCATCCGCAACGTGCCCGCGTTCTCGGTGGGGCTCGACCTGCGCGTGGAGGTGCCGGGACTCGGCCCGGTGGGATTCGACCTGGCCTACGGCGGCCACTTCTACGCGCTGGTGGAGGCGGCGGCGTGCGGTCTCACGCTCGAGCCGAAGGAGGCGGCCCGTCTGGTGGAGGTCGGCGAGCGGATCCGGCTCGCCATCGAGGCGCGGGTGCCTCTGGTGCACCCCGCGATGCCGGACGCCCGCGGGCTCCTCTACGTGCAGTTCCACGAGCCGGCGCGGCGCGCCGACGCGCAGCTCCGCAACGCGGTGGTGGTGGCGCCCGCCGGCCTCGATCGCTCGCCCTGCGGGACCGGGACCTCCGCGCGCCTCGCCAACCTCCACGCGCGCGGCCGCCTCGGGGTGGGGGACGCCTTCGGCCACGAGTCCATCATCGGCACCCTCTTCACCGGGCGGATCGCGGGGCTCACCGAGGTGGCGGGCACGCCGGCGGTGATTCCCGAGATCACCGGGCGGGCCTGGATGACCGGGCGCGCCACCCTGTCGCTCGATCCGACCGACCCGTTCCCGGGCGGCTTCCTGCTCTAGCCGCGCGCCCGCCCCCGCGGCCACGCCGCATTCATTGACACCCCGGCCGTTCGTGTGGTGTCCTAGCCGAGATGAGTCTCATCCCCCGGGTGATCGTCCGGCGCTGGCTGGAGACGGTGCTGGCCGTGTTCTCGCTCGCCATGCTCTACTTCTACTGGCATCAGGACCAGATGCCGCGCGCGCTGTCGCTCAAGGATGACTCGACGCTCACGCTCTGGGACTGGATGCTGCGGGGCGTGGTGTTCGGCCTGCTCGGGGTCTGGGGCTTCTCCCTGCTCGTCGTGCTCTTCTTCCTCGTCTACTCGCCGATCTACGTCATCAACCGGGCCCCGCACCTCGTCGGCAAGGGGGGCTGGCTCGACAAGCGCGAAGTCCGGTTCTACCTGGCCTGCTTCGCGCTGGTCTGCCTGCTGGTCGCCCTGTTCACGCGCTCGACCGACGCCTCGCTGATCCTGCTCGTCCTGCTGGCCGGCTTCGGCCCGATGATCTGGCGCCTCCTGGTGTAGCCTCCGCGAGTTGACACGCCCCGACGCGCCGCTTATCCTTTCGGGGTATATGGATGAAATCGCGGTCCTGGTGCTGAACTACACCTACGAGCCGCTGCATTTCACCAACGCGAAGCGGGCCATCACGCTGCTGCTGGCGGGCAAGGCCGAGAGCGTCGAGGCCTCGCCGCGCGTGATCCGCTCGCCCTCGCGGAGCTTCCACCTTCCCGCGGTGATCCGCCTCGGGGCCTACATCCGCAAGCCGTTCCTCGAGCGGGTCGCCTTCAACAAGAAGAACATCCTGCGGCGCGACGGCTACACCTGCCAGTACTGCTCGCGGCGCGGGGAGAAGCTCACGGTGGATCACGTGGTCCCGCGCTCGCGCGGGGGCCAGACCACCTGGACCAACGTGGTCGCCGCCTGCCTGCGCTGCAACCTGCTCAAGGGCAACCGCATGCTGGAGGAGGCCCGGCTGCGGCTGATCCGGGAGCCCGTGCACCCGCAGTTCCTCTTCTCGGTGCACCTGCTCCGGCATCCGCACGCGACCTCGTTCCTCGACTCGTGGCGGAAGTACCTGGTGGCGGTGCCGTCGACGTCCTGAGGCGGTTCCCCTGAACGGCCCGCTGTCCGCGCCGTTGTTCAAGCTCTCGTCGGAGTTCAGCCCGTCCGGGGACCAGCCGCAGGCGATCGAGCGCCTGGTGTCGGTGATCGGGGCGGGGAGTCCCCACACCGTGCTGCTCGGGGTCACCGGCAGCGGCAAGACCTTCACGCTCGCCAACGTGATCGCGCAGCTCGGCCGGCCCGCGCTGGTGATCTCGCCCAACAAGACGCTGGCCGCCCAGCTCTACAGCGAGTTCAAGGCGTTCTTCCCGGAGAACGCGGTCGAGTACTTCGTCTCCTACTACGACTACTACCAGCCGGAGGCCTACATCCCGCAGTCGGACACCTACATCGAGAAGGACGCGCTGGTGAACGACGAGATCGACCGCATGCGACACTCGGCGACCACCTCGCTCTTCGAGCGCCGCGACGTGGTGGTGGTCGCCTCGGTGTCCTGCATCTACGGCATCGGCGAGCCCGAGACCTACCACGGCATGCACGTGTCGCTGCGGCCGGGGCAGACCATGGACCGGGACGCCCTGATCCGGGCCCTGGTGGCGGTGCAGTACGAGCGCAACGACTACGACTTCCGCCGCGGCACCTTCCGGGTCCGGGGCGACGTGGTCGAGGTGTTCCCGGCCGCCGCGGAGTCGGAGGCCCTGCGGGTGGAGTTCTGGGGCGACAGCATCGAGCGGCTCATGACCATCGATCCCCTCCGCGGCGTCACCACCGGCACGGTGGCGGACGCGCGGATCTACCCGGCGAGCCACTACGTGACCCCGGCCGCCCAGCTCGAGCGCGCGATCGAGGGCATCATGGACGAGCTGCGCGAGCGCCTCGGCTTCCTCAAGGCCCGCGGCCGGCTGCTGGAGGCGCAGCGCCTCGAGCAGCGCACGCTGTTCGACATGGAGATGCTGCGCGAGCTCGGCTACTGCCACGGGGTCGAGAACTACTCGCGGCACCTCTCCGGCCGCAAGCCGGGGCAGAACCCCCCGACCCTGATGGACTACCTCCCCAAGGACGCGCTGGTGATCCTCGACGAGTCGCACGTGACCGCGCCCCAGCTCCGCGGCATGTACCCGGGTGACCGCTCCCGCAAGGAGGCGCTCGTCGAGTACGGGTTCCGCCTGCCCTCGGCCTTCGACAACCGGCCGCTCACCTTCGCCGAGTTCGTCCGCCTCGTCCCCCAGACCCTCTACGTGTCCGCGACCCCGGGGCCCTACGAGCTGCAGGTGGCGGGGCTCGAGCGCGGGGAGCCGGGGAGCGCGCTGGCGGGGGGGCCGGTGGCCGAGCAGATCATCCGGCCGACCGGGCTGATGGACCCGCAGATCACGGTGCGGCCCGCCTCCTCCCAGGTCGACGACCTGATGGGCGAGGTGCGGGCCCGCGCGGAGCGGGACGAGCGGGTGCTCATCACCACGCTCACCAAGCGCATGGCCGAGGACCTCACCGAGTACTACCAGCAGAACGGCCTGCGCGTCCGCTACCTGCACTCCGACATCGACACGCTCGAGCGGGTCGCCCTCATCCGCGACCTGCGCCTGGGCAAGTTCGACGGGCTCATCGGGATCAACCTGCTGCGCGAAGGGCTCGACCTGCCCGAGGTCTCGCTGGTCGCGATCCTGGACGCGGACAAGGAGGGCTACCTGCGCTCGGCCACCTCGCTGATCCAGACGTCGGGCCGCGCCGCGCGCCACGTCAACGGCGAGGTGATCATGTACGCGGACACCGTGACCGGCTCGATGAAGGCGGCACTGGCCGAGACCGAGCGCCGGCGCGTGGTGCAGGGGGAGTACAATCGCGTCCACGGGATCACCCCGGAGTCGGTACGCCGCTCGATCCGGGACCTGCTGGAGTCGGTGCCCGAGCGCGACTACTACACGGTGGAGGTGGAGCGCGCCCCCCAGACGCAGTGGGAGAGCCCGGCCGCCCTCGCGGCCCACCTCAAGGAGCTGGAGGGATCCATGAAGGACGCGGCGCGGCGGCTCGACTTCGAGCGCGCGGCCGAGCTGCGGGACCGCATCAAGGCGCTCCGGAAGGTCGACCTGGGCGTCTGAGCGGATGGTCTTCAAGTGGGCGCTCATCGTCTTCGGCCTGGCCGCGGTGGTCCTCTTCGTGCTCACCAAGGTCATCGCGTTCCTGAACCCGCCCCGGCCGGGCCGGCCCGCGCCGCCGATGCTCGGGCGCGTGCAGCGGGCGCTGACGTGGACGGTGCTCGTGCCGGCGGCGTTGGCCCTGGTCCTGCTCGTGGTGACGCTGCTCCGGCAATGATTGGCGAGGCGCAGCCGAAGGCGAGCCGCGCGCATTCAAACAATGAAGTGAGGGCAGGCGAGGCGCAGCCGAAGGCGAGCCGCGCGCATTCGAAAGTGAAGTCGGGGATGCCGGCTGAATGACGCTCGAGGAGAAGATCGGCCAGGTGCCCGACCGGCCCGGCGTCTACCTCTACAAGGACGCCAAGGCGCAGATCATCTACATCGGCAAGGCCGCGTCGCTCCGGAGCCGGGTGCGGTCGTACTTCCAGGAGTCGCGCGCCCGGGACCCCAAGACCGACGCGCTGGTCGGGCACATCCGGGACCTCGAGTACATCGTCACCGCCAACGAGCTCGAGGCGATGATCCTCGAGTCCACCCTGGTCAAGAAGCACCGCCCCCGCTACAACATCATCCTACGGGACGACAAGCACTACCCGTTCCTCAAGCTCACCACCAACGAGGAGTTTCCGCGCCTGGTGGTGGCCCGGCGGGTGCAGAAGGACGGCGCCACCTACTTCGGCCCCTTCTACCCGGCCACCGCGATGCGGGAGACGCTCCGATTGGTGCGGCAATTGTTTCCCCTGCGCACGTGCCGGATCAAGATCGACGGGACGCTCTCGCGCCCGTGCCTGCAGTACTTCATCCACCGCTGCAACGCCCCCTGCACGGGGTGGGAGACCGCGGAGGGCTACGCGGGGACGGTGAAGGACGTGGAGCGCTTTCTCGAGGGCAAGAACGACGACCTCGCGGCCCGGCTCACCCGGGAGATGGAGACCGCGGCCGAGGAGACGAAGTTCGAGCGGGCCGCCGCCCTGCGCGACCGGATCCAGGCGCTCAACACGGTGCGGGAGCGCCAGCAGATGATCTCCATCGAGGAGGAGGACCAGGACGTGGTGGGAGTGGTGCGCCAGGGCTCGGAGGCGTGCGTGCAGCTCTTCTTCGTGCGCAAGGGACGGCTGCTCGGGCGCGAGTCGTTCTTCTTCGAGCGGGTGGCCGGCGAGAGCGACGGCGAGATCCTCTCCGCGTTCATCCGCCAGTTCTACGCCAAGAACGTGGTGCCGCCCCCCGAGATCCTGCTCTCGGAGACTCCGCCCGAGATCGACCTGACCGGGGAGTGGCTGGCCCAGCGCCGCGGCGGGCGCGTCGAGCTGCCGGCCCCGCAGCGGGGGCGCAAGCGTGACCTGGTGGCGATGGCCGAGGAGAACGCGGCGCTCGCGCTGCAGACGCACCTGCTCGCGCGCGGCAGCCGCCAGCAGGTCGTGCTCGAGGATCTCGAGCGCTCGCT
>DATFGS010000287.1:0-1694 GCA_035249225.1 Candidatus Methylomirabilota bacterium
GGCGTTAAGTCCACGGAACATACCACGACCCGCCCGGTCCCTGGCAAGACGGTTTCTGCTAGACTCGACGGCAATTCACGCGCCTACCGCCCCCGATCGGAGGGATCCCCGCATGGAATTCGGCGTTCTCTTCACGTCGCATCCCAACCACGTCACCGAGCCCTACCCGCACCGCGCCGTCCACGCGCGGGTCACCGCCGAGATCCAGGCCGCCGACCGGCTGGGCTACGACACCGCCTGGGTGGCCGAGCACCACTTCTCGAATCAGTATGGCATCATGCCGGACGTCTT
Source organism: Candidatus Methylomirabilota bacterium (assembly GCA_035249225.1). Taxonomy (GTDB): domain Bacteria; phylum Methylomirabilota; class Methylomirabilia; order Rokubacteriales; family CSP1-6; genus CAMLFJ01. The sequence goes on from DATFGS010000287.1 coordinate 292, forward strand.
CACCTACATGGGGTACCTGGCTGCCCAAACTTCGCGCATCCGCCTCGGCACCGCGGTGGTGACCGTCCCGCTCTACGACCCCATCCGCGTGGTCGAGAACATGGCCTTCGTGGACATCCTCTCGGGGGGGCGTGTCGTCCTGGGCCTGGGCTCGGGCTATCGCCCCTACGAGTTCGAGGGCTTCGGCCGGGACTTCGACAGCCGGCGCGACGTCCAGGAGGAGGCGATCGATCTCATCCTCGAGCTCCTGCACAAGCGGCGGACCCGGCACGAAGGGCCGCACTTCCACTCGGTCATCGAGGGCGACTACGAGATCTTCCCGGTGAGCGAGCAGGAGCCGCACCCGCCGCTCTTCATGGCGGGGGCCACCGACCGGTCGCTCGGCTACGCGGCGCGGCATGGCTTCGGGCTCATGCTCTCGACCCTGCCGTCGGCCGAGACCCTGGCCAGGCAGATCGGCCTCTACCGGAGCCACCTGAAGGACGCGCCGGCGCCGCTGGACCGGAATCCGGGGTTCGGCAAGGTTGACATCGCCCGCTGGGTCTACGTGGCCGATACCGACGCGGCGGCCAAGCGCGACACCGAGCAGGGCATCGTCCGCCACATAAGCCACTTCATGGGCGCGGGCACCGCGGGCTACCTCGGCAACGTCTCGGAGAAGAATCGCGCGGAGGGGCTCACCTACGACGAGCTCGCCGCCACCACCCTGCTGCACGGCTCGCCCGCCACCGTCATCGCCAAGCTGCGCGAGCTGCGGCACAAGACCGGGCTCACCTCGCTGCTGCTCCACTACCCGCCCTACTACGGGCACGACAACGCGATGCGGAGCCTCCGGCTCTTCGCCGAAAAGGTGATGCCGGAGTTCCGGCCGCCGGTGGGAAAAGCTTCCGTCGCGTAGAAGAACTGCTCGGTAAGCCTGTCGACTCGGTGCGGCGCTACGCCCTTGTCCGGCATCTCGGCCCGGGGAAACCGCGATTGGAGGCCCTGGCACGTGTGATGCGGCATCCTTCCGCGGTGACATCACCCGAGCAAGACCCGGAAAGGAGATTCGCGATGGGAACGCGCGTGCGCATGACGATGCTGGGAGTGGCGATGATCGGCGTCGCGACCGGAAGCGCCTGGGGCCAGGTGCCGCCGCCGCGACCCGCGCCCGGCGTGGAGCGGCCCGCCGGTGCAATGAAGCCCACGACCACTGGAACGGTCGAGGGCACGGTCAAGAAGGTGGATCCCTCGTCCCGGACCGTTCGCGTCTCTTCGGGATGGTTCGGCCTCTTCGGCAAGACGCTGGAGATCGCCCCCGACACGCGAATCAGCGTGGACGGCCGTGACTCCACGATCGACCAGGTCCGCGAGGGCGCCAAGGTGAAGGCATCCTACGAGACGCGCGACGGCCGCACGATCGC
>DATFGS010000288.1:0-2737 GCA_035249225.1 Candidatus Methylomirabilota bacterium
CGTGGAGGTCGAGCCCACCGACCGCTCCATGGAGGAGGCGGGCGAGTACGCGCGCAGCAAGGACTGGGACGGGCTGATCGCGGTGGGCGGCGGCAGCACCATCGACACGTGCAAGGCCGCCAATCTTCTCACCTGCTACCCAGCCCCGCTGCTTGACTACATCAACAAGCCGGTCGGGAAGGGGGTGGCGGTCCCCGGCCCGGTGCGCCCGCTGATCGCGGTGCCCACCACCGCGGGTACGGGCAGCGAGACCACCGCGGTAGCGGTCACCCACATCGTGGACCAGAACGTGAAGGCGGGCGTCTCGCACCGGATGCTGCGCCCCGCGCTGGGCATCGTGGACCCGCTCAACACGCTCACCGCCCCGCCCGAGGTGACCGCGGCGGCCGGCGCGGACATCCTGACCCACGCGATCGAGTCCTACACCACGCGCCCGTACAACGCCCGCGCCAAGCACCACCCGCCCGACCGGCCCGCCTACATCGGCGCGAATCCGGCCAGCGACATCTGGTGCGAGAAGGCGATGGAGTACGCGGCCCGCTACCTGCGGCGCGCCGTCCTCAACGGCCTCGACGTCGACGCGCGCCTGCACCTGGCCCTGGCCGCCAACTACGCGGGCATCGGCTTCGGCAACGCGGGGGTGCACATCCCCCACGCGGTGGCCTACCCGATCGCGGGCCTGGTGCGCGACTATGTGCCGAGCGGCTACCGCACCCGGCACCCGCTCGTCCCGCACGGCATGTCGGTGATCTTGACCGCGCCCGCCGCCTTCCGCTTCACCTACACGAGCGCGCCCGAGCGGCACCTGCGCGCGGCCGAGCTGCTGGGGTGGCCGGTGGCCGATCTCAACGAGGCCGAGCGGCGCGAGGCCCTGCCCCAGGCGCTGCTGTCGATCATGCGCGACATCGGGATCCCCAACGGGCTCACCGCGATCGGCTACGCCGAGCGCGACCTCCCCGCGCTGATCGAGGGTACGCTACGCCAGCCGCGCCTGCTGTCGGGCGCGCCCCGCCACGTGGGCGCCGCCGAGCTCGACCTGATCCTCCGCGACGCCATGCGGTACTGGTAGGCGGGGACCGTCAGCCCCCGCTCATAGCTGCCCGGAGTCGCCCCAGTTGTCGAGGAGCGAGCGATAGGCGGGGTCCTTGTAGCGGTCGAGGTGGAACGCGGGCGCGTAGCGAGGCAGCGGCCGCTCCGCGATGTAGTCGGCGAGCAGATCGGCGGCCCCGTTGGACGACATCATCCCGTAGCCGGAGAGGCCGCCCAGGACGTACGCGCCCTCGATCGGCAGCGGACACGACAGGAACCGGTTCTCCCGCGTCTTGGTGTAGTAGCCCCCGTCCACGAAGCACTTCGGGAACCGGGAGAGATAGGCGGCGAGCCCGGGCAGCGGCCGCGTCAGCCCGCGCAGGACGATCTCCGCGTGAGCCGGATCGAACTCGATGGGGAAGCGCGCCTCCATCGGCTCGGCATGATAGGTCCACACCCCGAGCATGATCGGGCTGTCCCCGCCGCCCTCGGGTCGGCCGTGCACGCCGGCGGGCATCTCCTCCAGCAGGTGCCGGAGCGCCTCGCTCTCCCCGAGCTCCGTGCGCTCGTCGTCCGCCCACGGCAGGCGCACCGGATCCGTCCAGATCATCATCGGCGCATGCCGCGGCACCACGCCCAGCGTGTCGTGGAACGCGACCTTGGCGTGCCGCTCGCAGAACACCGGCAGCTCGACGTCGAGCAGACGTCCCACGTTCTTCACGAACGGGCCCGCCGCGTTCACGAAGCGTCCGGTGCCGATCGTGCGGGTGCCGTCGCGCCCGCTCACCGTCACGCCGGTGACCCGCCCGCCCGCGGTCTCCACGCGCTCCACGCGCCCCTCGATCAGCCGCACCCCCTTGTCGCGCGCGCGCTCGAGCATGTACATGCCGAGCTGCTGGCCGCTGAACCAGCCGCACCGGCGCGCGTGCAGCAGCGCCACCGTGTCCTGCGCCAGGTACGGGAAGTGCCGGCGAATCAGGCTCGGGTCGGTGATGACGTCCGTGCCGATGGGCTGTCCCTCGTAGCCGCCGGCGGGCGCGGGCTGGTAGGTGTCCGCGGCCGAGCGGTGCACGCGAACCGGCCCGGCCCCGAAGCCGGCCGCCTCCTCGGCGGCGCGCAGGTAGCGCTCGACCTGCTCGGGCTGGGCGGTGGCGAAGAGATAGCCGCGCCGATTCATCAGGAAGACGTTGCCGCTCTCGCGCGCGAGCTCTTCCATCAGGTCGATGCTGCGGTTCATGAGGGACACCATCGTGTCGCCCGGCCCCGGCCACCAGTTCCGGTAGGACTCGGCGGACTTGTCGCTGGTCAGCGACAGCGCGGGGCGCTCGTCCACCAGCACGATCCCGCCGATGCCGCGCCGGACCGCCAGGTGATACGCGGCGGCGACCCCGGCCATCCCGGCCCCGCAGATCACCACCTCGGCCATCGCCGCGCTCATGGCCCCCGACTGTACACGCTTTGGCAACCGGCGAACACTGTCAGCGTCACGACACGGACTTGACGGTCCACCAGGTGCCCGAGGCGGGTCCAAGTACCCGATTCAATGCCTCTCCCTGCGGGGCACGCAGATTGCTCATACCCGGCACATGCTCACCGCGAAACAGGGATCCGACCGTCGCCGGCACCCGCGCACCGACGTCTCCTGGCTCGTCGTCGTGGAGGCCGGGAAGCGCCGCTTCCTTCTCCAGACGGTGGACATCTCGGCCCG
>DATFGS010000289.1:0-19022 GCA_035249225.1 Candidatus Methylomirabilota bacterium
CGCCGGGTGGGACGGGGTGCGCCTGGGCTCGGTCATCCCGGGCAGCGCGGCGGAGAAGGCCGGGCTGCGCGCGGGCGACGTGCTGGTCCGCCTCGCCGACACGGGGCTCAACGGCTTCGCGGACCTGCGGGCCCAGCTCGACCGCCGTCGGCCCGGCGAGACCGTGCGGCTCGTCTACCTCCGCGAGGGCCTGGATCACGCGACCTCGGTGACGCTCGACGCCCGGCCGTGAGCCTGGCGCTCGCGGTCACCGCCGTGTCGTGCCACCTGCGCAACCTGCGCACGCGCCTGCCCTTCCGCTACGGGGTGGTCACGCTCACGCACTTTCCGCTGCTCCACCTCGCGGTGGACGTGGAGGCGGCCGACGGGCGGCGCGCGCGCGGCTTCGCGGCCGACGCCCTGCCGCCGAAGTGGTTCGACAAGGACCCGGCCAAGAGCTTTCGCGACAACGTCACCGACCAGCTCGCGGCCATCCGCGCCGCGCAGGCCGCGTACCTCGACGCGGCCCGGACGCCGCGGCCGGTCTTCGACGTGTGGCGGGAGGCGTACACGGCCTGCGCGCGCGGCGGGCCCGCCCTCGGGCTCAACGGGCTCACCGCCGCGTTCGGCTCCTCCCTGTTCGAGCGCGCGCTGGCCGACGCGGCGGGGCGCCTCACCGGCCGCGACGTGCTCGGCATGCTGCGCGACGACGTGCTCGGCATCCGCCCCGAGGCGGTGCATCCCGAGCTGACCCGGACCGACCTGCTCGCGTGGGCGAGCCGGCCCGCGCCCGAGACCGTCGCGGTCCGGCACACCGTGGGCCTGCTCGATCCGATCGTCGCGGGCGACGTGCCGGCCGACGGCTGGCTGCACGACGGCCTGCCGCAGACGCTCGAGGAATGCGTGCGGGCGCACGGCCTGCGGCACTTCAAGCTGAAGGTCGGCGGCCGGCTCGACGACGACGTGGACCGCCTCGTCCGCATCGCGGCGACGCTCGATCGGCTGATCGCGGACGACTATCTCGTCACCCTCGACGGCAACGAGCAGTACAAGACGATGGCCGACTTCGCCGCGCTGGTGGCCGCCGTCGAGCAGACGCCCGCGCTGGCCCGTCTCTGGCGCGCGACCGCGTTCATCGAGCAGCCGCTCGACCGCGCCATCGCGCTCGACGCGGGGGCCACCGAGGGACTCGCCGCGCTCGGCCGCCGGGTGCCCATCATCATCGACGAGAGCGACGGCGACCTCGAGGCGTTCCCGCGGGCGCTCGCGCTGGGCTACCGCGGGGTCTCCACCAAGAACTGCAAGGGCATCATGAAGTCGTTCCTCAACCGCTCCCTGGTCGAGCGGCGGAACGCGGGCCGGCCCGAGTCCACGCGCCTCTTCATGAGCGCGGAGGATCTCACCAACGTTCCCGTGGTGCCGGTGCAGCAGGATCTCGCCACCGTGCGCGCGCTCGGCATCACCCACGTCGAGCGCAACGGCCACCACTACGTGCGCGGGCTCGCGCACTGCTCGCCGCGCGAGCGGGCCGCCGCGCTCCGTCATCACGGAGACCTCTACACCGGCGACGAGCGCGCGGCGTGGCTGCGCATCGACCACGGCCGCCTGCGCGTGGGCTCGCTGGCCACCCCGGGCTACGGCGTGGCCTCCGAGCCCGACCTCGACGCGATGATCCCGCTCGAGCGCTGGACCTTCGACTCGCTCGAGGCGGGCGGGTGAGCGCCCTCGCCCCGGTCAGCCCGCGGTGGCCTCGTCGCGCGCGGTGACCGCGGCGGCCTCGGCCAGGAGCGCGTACTTGGCGGCGGTCCGCGTGGCGAGCGCGGCCGGCCGGTGGCCCGTGTCGATCCACCCCAGCAGCTCGTCGAGGAGCTCGGCGAAGTGGGCCTCGTGGCCCACGTCGAGCGCCGGGGGCACGTCGATCTCGTAGCTCGCGCCGCCTGACGCGCGGGCCTGCGCGCCGGGCCACTCCCCGCCGGTGAGCACCCGGGCGAGATGGCGCGCGGTCTCCGCGGCGTCGCCGCGGCCCTCGACGACCACCCGCCGCCGGAAGCCGGTCTCCGCGCTCTGCTCGACGCGGATCTCCGCGGCCCGCCCGCGCAGCACGAGGCGGGAGGTGTCGCCGCCGCCGAGCGGCGAGGAGACCTCCCAGCGCGTGGCCGCGCGCACGGTCGCGCCGCGGAGCCGGTAGGTGAGCTCCGCGTTGCAGAAGACCCTCAGGGCGTTGCCCTCGACCGCGCCCCGCAGCTCCGGCGGCACCCCGGTCGCGCCGCTGATGCGGGCGAAGACGTCCAGCGGCACCCGCGTGGACCAGCCGCGCGCGGCGATGAGCGTCGGCGCGTCGTCCGGCGCGGCGTCGGCGTCGAGCAGCCACTGCGCCTGATCGACCTGGTGCGTGGGGATGTCCACCGCGCCGCTGCCCTGGACCCGCGAATCGAAGAACCACCAGGGGCGGCGGAGCGGCGCGCCGTCCACGCGCTTCTCGAAGTGGTGGACGCTCTGCTGCTCGATGGCGGGCTTCCCGGCGCCGTCGGCCGCGAAGCCGCCGAAGACCTCGCGATCGTCCACCAGCCGCTTGACGAGCCGCGCGATCGTGTCGCGACGGCCGGTCATCATCTCCCGAGCGATCGGCCCGGCGGCCAGGCTGGTCCGGATGGGAGCGAGATCCGCCGGCTCGACCAGCCACGGCTTGTCGGCGAGCACGTGGAGGCCGGAGGCGTGGAGCCGGTGCATCACCCGGGCCTTCCCGCCGTTCCGGCCCGCGAGCACCACCACGTCGCCCGGCCGCTCGACGAGGAGCTGGGCCAGGGGATCGGCGGAGAGCCGCACCCGGGGCCGCCAGCCGGTGGGCCGCTCCGCGCGGGAGTTGAAGCGCTCGACGAGCGCCAGGAAGTCGTCCAGCTCCGGCCCGGCGGTCGCGTAGACGAACACCTCGGGCGCCACCGCGGCGTGCGCGGCTCGCAGGGTCAGCGTGGCGTGGAAGTGCCCGGGCTCGAGAAACGTCAGGGTGTGCACGGAGGGCAGGCTAGCACATTGGCCTCCCGCGCCCGGGGCGCGTCGAGTACTATGGCCGTGCTCTCCGATGACCGGCACCGGACGCGCGCTCTCTCGATACCTGCCCGCCGCCGCGCTCTTCGTCGCGCTCATCGTGGCATGGCAGCTCGCGGTGACGGTGCTGCGCGTGCGCGAGTACCTGCTGCCCGCGCCGCTCACGGTGGCGCGCGCGATGCTGGGCGACGAGATCCCGTGGCTGCGGCATCTCACGATCACGTCGCTCGAGATCGTCGGCGCCTTCGCGCTGGCCGGCGCGGCGGGGGTGGCCCTCGGGGTGGTGGTGGCGTGGTCGCCGCTGCTCGCGCGGGCCCTGCTGCCCTTCCTGGTCTTCGTCAACACGCTGCCGAAGGTCGCGGTGGCCCCGCTCTTCCTGCTCTGGATGGGCTACGGGGTGCTGCCCAACATGCTGATCGGGGCGCTGATCGGCTTCTTCCCGGTGGTCATCAACACCGCGGTGGGCCTGACCCAGGTGGACGAGGAGCTGCTCGACCTGGGCCGCGTCTTCAACGCCCCCAAGTGGAAGGTCTTCGCCAAGATCCGCATCCCCAACGCCTATCCGTATATCCTGAGCGCGCTCAAGATCACCGCGACCGCGGCGGTGGTGGGGGCCATCGTCGGGGAGTTCGTCGCCTCGCAGCAGGGGCTCGGCTACGTGATCGTCACCACCCAGGGCAGCATGAACACGCCGGTGGCGTTCGCGGCCCTGGTCTGGATCTCGCTGGTGGGTCTCGCGGTGTACGGGCTGGTGGTGCTGGCCGCGCGGCGGATCGCGCCGTGGGCGGAAACCGTGGAGTAAAGGAGGACACTCTATGCGACGCGTCTCGATTCTCGTCGGCCTCGTGATCATCGGCCTCGTGGTGGCGCTGGGCGGCGGCGCCCCGTCGGCGCAGCAGCCGCCCCAGAAGGTCGTCTTCGCGCTCAACTGGTTCCCGGTGGGCGACCACGCAGCGTACTGGGTGGCCCTCGAGAAGGGCTACTACCGGCAGCGCGGCCTCGACGTGGACATGCAGAACTCCAAGGGCTCGGGCGACTCCATCGCCAAGGTGGACACCGGGCGCGCCGACGTCGGCCTGGCCGACAGCGCGGTGGTCATCGCCTCCGCGGCGCGGGGCACGAAGATCAAGGTGGTGGGCATGGTCTTCGACAAGAGCCCCCTCAACATCTGGAGCCGGAAGGAAGCGCCGATCACGAAGCCGAAGGACCTGGAGGGCAAGAGCGTGGCCGCGCCGCCCGGCGACGGGCAGCGGCAGATGTTCCCCGCCTTCGCGCGGCTGCACGGCATCGACCAGAACAAGGTCACGTGGGTGAATGTGGAGCCGGCGGCCAAGGTGCCCGCGCTGGCCGAGAAGCGAGTGGACGCGGTCGCCGACTACACCACCGGGCTGCCGTTCTACGAGAAGGCCATCGGCAAGGGCAACGCGGTGATGCTACCGTGGGCCGACCACGGCTTCGACATGTACAGCATGTCCATCATCGCGAGCGAGAAGACGATGAAGGAGCGCGGGCCGGTGCTGAAGGCGTTCCTGGAGGCGTCGTACCTGGGCTGGCGCGACGTGATGAGCGATCCCAAGTCGGCGCTCGAGATCTTCAAGAAGCGGGTGCCCGAGATCGACCTCTCGATCATCGAGCCCAACATGATGATGGGCCTCGACCTGATGAAGACCGACCGCTACGCGAAGAACGGGATCGGCTGGATGGAAGACAAGAAGATGTGCGACTCGGTGGACCTGGTCAACACCTACATGGGGGTGCCGACCAAGGTCGAGTGCAAGGCGGTCTACACCAACGAGTTCCTCACCAAGGTGGAGCTGCCCCGGTCCGTGCGCTGACCGACCGGACGTGACCGATCTCATCCGCCTCGACCGTGTGGGGATGACCTACGCGACGGCGTCCGGCACGGTCGAGGCGCTGCGGGACATCGACCTCGCGGTGGGGCGCGGGGAGCTGGTGGCCATCGTGGGCCCCTCGGGCTGCGGCAAGTCGACGCTCCTGCGCGTCATCGCGGGGCTGCGGGCGCCGAGCCGCGGCGGGGTCGAGGTGGACGGCCGCCCGGTGACCGGCCCGCTGCCGAGCGTGGGCATGGTCTTCCAGGCGCCGGTGCTGCTGAAGTGGCGCACCATCGAGGCCAACGTGCTGCTGCCCGCCGAGCTGTCCGGCCTCGATCCCGGTGCCTACCGGGGCCGCGCGGCGGAGCTGCTGCGGCTGGTCGGCCTCGCCGAGTTCGCGGGGAAGCTGCCGCGCGAGCTGTCGGGCGGCATGCAGCAGCGCGCCTCGCTCTGCCGCGCGCTCCTGCTCGACCCGCCGCTGCTGCTGATGGACGAGCCGTTCGGCGCGCTCGACGCGATGACCCGCGACGAGATGAACCTGGAGCTGCTGCGCGTGTGGGGCGAGGGCAGCCGCGCGCGCAAGACCATCGTGTTCGTCACCCACTCGATCCCGGAGGCGGTCTTCCTCGCCGACCGCGTGGTGGTCATGACCCCGCGCCCCGGCCGCCTCGCCCGCGTCTTCGACGTGCCGCTCGCGCGCCCGCGCACCGTGGCGTCGCGCGCCGGCGCCGACTTCGGGGCGCTGACGCTCGCGGTGCACGAGGCGCTGGGCGCCTAGCTCGGGGTCCGCTCAGGAGGCGAGGGTGCCGCCGTCGACGGCCAGGACGTGGCCGGTGACCATGGTGGAGGCGGCGGAGGCGAGGTAGAGGGCGGCGCCGATCAGCTCGTCGGGCGTGCCCATGCGGCCCATGGGCACGCGGCGCATCGCGCGCTCGGCGTAGTCGGGCTCGCGGTGGATCAGGTCGCCGATGTTGGACTCGAACCACGACGGCGCGATCGCGTTGACCCGCACCCCCCGCGCCGCCCACTCCACCGCGAGCGCGCGCGTCAGCATGACCACCCCCCCCTTGCTCGCCGCGTAGGCCGCCGTGCCGGTCAGCCCGATCTGGCCCGCGATTGAGGCGATGTTGACGATGGACCCGCGCCCGCGCGCGAGCATGCGCTGCCCCACGACCTGGCAGCCCCAGAACACCCCGGTCAGGTTGACCGCGAGGACGCGATGCCACGCGGCCTCGGGGAACTCGGCGGCGGGACTGCGATGCGTGATGCCCGCGCAGTTGACGAGCACGTCGATGGGGCCTAGCCCGGTCTCGGCCTCGTCCGCCATGCGCTCCACGCTCGAGCGGTCGGCGACGTCCACCGCGACCGCCCGCGCGCGGCCCCCGTTCTTCGCGATCCGATCGGCCACCACCTTGGCCTGGCCCGCGTCGAGATCCGCCACCGCGACCGCGGCGCCCGCCTGCGCGAGCCCGCGGGCCATGGCCGCGCCGAGCCCGCCCGCGCCGCCCGTCACCACCGCGGTCTGCCCGTCCAGCCGGAAGAGATCGAGGCTCGTCATGCCCGCCGCGCGGGCTGGATGAATTCCAGCGTGATGTCGTCGGGATCGAAGAAGTAGACGCCCTTGGCCCCCGCGTTGCGCCCGTGGGTGATGTCCACCGGCGCCGACTTGAAGCGCACGCCCTTGGCGCGCAGCTCGGCATAGGTCGCGTCGAGATCGTCCACCATGAAGGCCACGTGACCGTTCCCCGGATTGTAGGTGTTCGCGTCCCCGCGGCTCCCCCGCGGCCGGCGATATTCGAGCAGCTCGATGTGATGGCCCGGCCCCGCGTCCGGCCCCCCGGGCAGGCGCAGCAGCGCGATGCGCAGCTCCGCGTCCGGGTAGCCGACCACCGCGCGCAGGTACGGCTGGCGGCTGTCCCACTGCGCGATCAGCTCGAGGCCCAGCAGATCGCGGTAGAACGTGACCGATCGGTCCAGATCGCTGACGGTGAGTCCGGTGTGCAGGATCCCGCTGACGCCCATGGTCGGGTTCCCTCCGGCCGACAGTCTAGGGGGGCACGGGGCGGTTGACAAGGCGCCGCGGCCATCGCAGAGTCTTGGGACCCGAGACAACCCCCGCTCTCCATGGAGGTGCAGGAATGGCGCGTCGAACGATCTCGCTCCGGCTGCTGGCCGCGCTCGCGATGAGCGCGCTGCTCACGTTCGCGGCAGCGCCCGCCGACGCGCAGGTGAAGGGAGGCGTGCTCCGGGTCGGCAATCTCGGGGAGCCGCCCGCGCTCGACGCGCACTGGACGACCGCCAGCATCACCGAGACGCTGACCAACCACCTCTACGAGGGGCTCTTCAGCCTCGACCGCGAGAACAAGCCGACGCCCATGCTGGCGGAGAGCTACACGGTCAGCAAGGACGGCCTCACCTACACCTTCAAGCTCCGGCAGGGGGTCAAGTTCCACAACGGCAAGGAGATGTCCTCCGAGGACGTGGTGGCCTCGCTCAACCGCTGGGGCAAGCAGTCCAACTACGGCAAGTCCCTCTTCGCCCAGGTGGCGGAGCTGCGCGCGCTGGACCGGTACACGGTGGAGATGAAGCTCAAGGAGAAGTCGGCCATCGTCCTCATCTCGCTGGCCGTCCCGAACAACTTCGGCGCGATCTATCCGAAGGAGATCGCCGAGAAGTTCGCTCCGGAGGTGAAGGTGACCGAGTATGTCGGCACCGGCCCCTTCAAGCTCGCGGAGTGGAAGCCCGACCAGTACATCCGCATGGTGCGCTTCGACGACTACAAGTCGCGCAGCGAGAAGCCCAACGGCTACGGCGGGGGCAAGACCGCCTGGGTCGACGAGATCCGCTGGGTGCCGGTGCCGGAGGTGGCGACGCGGGTGGCCCAGGTGGAGACCGGGGAGCTCGACTTCGCGGACGACCTGAACCTCGACGCGTACGATCGCCTGAAGGCCTCGCCGGGCGCGCGCCCCATCGTCTCGAAGCCCTATTACTGGCTGGTCGCGGTGTTCAACAAGAAGGAAGGCCTGATGACGAACGAGAAGCTGCGGCAGGCCTGGCAGGCCGCGATCGACATCGAGCCGATCATGCGGAACGTGGCGGGCGGCAAGAAGGAGTTCTACCGGATGGACAGCAGCCTCGCCCCGCTCGAGATCACCGCCTGGCACACCAAGATCGCCGGCCTGCCCTGGAACGAGCGCAACCGGGACAAGGCCAAGCGGCTGCTGCAGGAGGCGGGCTACAAGAAGGAGCCGATCCGTTTCATGACCACCCAGGAGTACAAGTGGATGTACGACTTCGCGCTGCTCAGCAAGCAGCAGCTCGAGGACACCGGCTTCAACATCGACCTCCAGGTGGTGGACTGGGCGACCCTCGTGAAGCGGCGGAACAACTCGAAGGAGTACGACGTCTTCACCACCGGCATGGGCGCCTTCTACGATCCGACCCACCACATCTACCTGACCTCCAGCTGGCCCGGGTGGACGAGTGACGAGAGCATCCTCAAGCTGCAGGCGGAGCTGGCCCGCGAGACCGATCCCAAGAAGCGGCTGGCGCTCTGGGAGCAGCAGACGCGGCAGTTCTACGAGAAGGTGCCGGTCATCCGCTACGGCGACCTCTTCGGCCTGCGGGCCGCCCGCAACACGGTCAAGGGCTTCAACGAGGCCACCGAGCGCATCCGGTTCTACAACGTCTGGCTCGAGAAATAACCGCCGGTAGCACTTGTTCTCGTACCTAGTCCGGCGCCTCCTCGCCGTCATCCCGGTGATGGCGGTGGTGGTGACGGTCGTGTTCCTGCTCATCCACCTGATCCCCGGCGATCCGGTGAGCGTGATGCTGGGACCCGACGCGACCCCGACCCAGATCGAGGCCACGCGGCGGTCGCTCGGGCTCGACCGTCCGATCCACCAGCAGCTCCTGGGCTTCTACGGGCGCGTGCTGCGCGGCGATCTCGGCCAGTCCTACTTCCTGGACCGGCCGGTGGTGACCGCGATCATCGAGCGGGCCGAGCCCACCCTCATGCTGATGGCCTGCGCGCTCCTGGTGGCGGTGGTGATCGGCGTGCCGTCGGGCGTCGTGGCCGCCGCCCACCGCGGCTCGATCTGGGACCGCACCCTGATGCTCGGCTCGCTGCTCGGGGTCTGCGTGCCCGGCTTCTGGCTGAGCCTCAACTTCATTTATCTCTTCGCGGTGCGGCTCGGATGGCTGCCCGCCGCGGGCTACGCCTCGGTGTTCAGCGAGCCGGTGAGCGCGCTGCGCTACATGGTGCTGCCCGCGGTCTCGCTCGGCTTCAACCAGTCGGCCCTCATCGCGCGCATCAGCCGCTCCTGCATGCTGGAGGCCCTCCAGCAGGACTACGTGCGCACCGCGCGGGCCAAGGGCCTGCCCAATCGGGCGGTCACCTACGTGCACGCCTTCCGCAACGCGCTGGTCCCGGTGGTGACCGTGATCGGGGTGACCACCGCGGTGCTCATCGGGGGCGCGGTGGTCACCGAGATCGTCTTCAACATCCCCGGGCTTGGCCGCCTCGTGATCTCCGCGATCCTCCGGAGGGACTACCCGGTGGTGCAGGGCGTGGTGCTGGTGACCGCGGCGACCTACGTGCTCATCAACCTGCTCGTGGACATGCTCTACGCCTTCATCGACCCCCGGATCCGCTATGACTGAGCCCCTGACCGAGCGGCAGCGCTGGGTGCGCCGGCTGACCCGGAACGGCGGGGTGATGACCGGCGCCGCGATCCTGCTCCTGCTGGTGGCGGCCGCGCTCCTCGCCGACGCGGTGTCCACCCACAACCCCACCCGGCTCACGCCCGCCAACCGGCTCCGGCCGCCGAGCGGGCAGCACTACCTCGGCACCGACGAGTTCGGGCGCGACGTCTACAGCCTGGTGCTGCACGGCAGCCGCGTCTCCCTGCTGGTCGGGCTCACCACCATGCTGCTGACCTCGGCGGGCGGCATCGTCATCGGCCTCGCCGCGGGCTACTCGCGCCGGCTCGACGTGCCGGTGATGCGCTGCATGGACGGCCTGATGGCGTTCCCGGCCATCCTGCTCGCGATCGCCCTGATGGCCGCTCGCGGTCCCGGGGTGTGGAACGTGATCCTCGCGCTCTCGGTCGTCTACATGCCGCGCACCGCGATGATCATCCGCAGCACGGTGCTGAGCCTGCGCGAGCTGGACTACATCCAGGCCGCGCGCGCGCTCGGCCGGCGCGACAGCGCGATCGCCCTGCGCCACATCCTGCCCAACTGCGTGGGCCCGCTGCTCGTGCAGGGCAGCTTCGTGTTCGCGTACGCGATCCTCGCCGAGGCGATCCTGGGCTTCCTCGGCGTGGGCGTGCCGCCCTACGTGCCGTCGTGGGGCAACGTGATCGCGAGCGGCAAGAACGTCATCCGCGAGGCGTTCTGGGTGAGCCTCTTCCCCGGGCTCGCGCTCACGGTGGCCGGCTTGAGCCTCAACCTGCTCGGCGACGGATTGCGAGACGTGCTGGACCCGCGGCTCCGAGTGCGCTAAGAAAGGAGGGCGGTGCCGGGCAACCGCGGTGCGCCACGATCAAAGGGAGATTGGCATGAGAGCGATCGATTCGAGACAGCCGTCCCTGCTGGACGCGGCCTCCCCCCCGCGCCCGGCGCGCTCGCGGCCCCGCACTCCGCTGATCACGCGCTCGCGCAGTCGCGCGGTGGAGATCATCCGGCACGCGGGCGGACCGGTGGAGGTAAAAATTTCCGGCCTGGTGGACGCGGCCGAGCGCCGGATCCGCCAGTGGCAGGGTGTGGCCGCGGTGCTGTTCCTCCTCATGGTGGTGGGGGCGGCGCTCGCGGTGGTGGTGGTGGCGGTGCGCTGGGACGTCGAGCGCAGCCGCACCGTGCGGGTGCTCCAGGCCGACCTGCAGATGGCGCAGGCCCGCGAGCGGTGCTGGGAGGCGCTCGCGCGCTTCACCCCGCGCACCGCCGACGACGTGGTCGCGCCCGGCAAGCGCGACGCCTGGGTAGCCCGCTGCCTCAACACCGAGCTCAGCCGCGTCAACGCCAAGCGCTAGGAGCGACCCTCATGTCCGCACATGAGTCTCCCCTTCATCAGCCAATGGAAGCGGTGCACGCCGACGATCGGGAGTGGGAGACCCTGCGCTGGCCCGGCCAGTGGAGCAAGATGCTCTTCCACCCGCGGGCCGACCGGCCGACCGAGCCCAACGCGGGCCTGGTCCGCTACGATCCGGGCTCGCACCATCCGTTTCACAAGCACGACTTCGCCCAGGTCTGGTACATCCTCGAGGGGGAGTTCCGGATCGGCGACGCGGTCTACACGCCGGGGACCATGCTCTTCTACCCCGACCCGCACTTCGAGGAGGCGCTCTCCACCACGACCGGCGGGCTCATGCTCTTCGTGCAGTACCAGGGGCCGACGACGGGCGGGCAGCCGGTCTACGACGGGCGCTTCAACATGAAGGCGCGCAAGGCGATCGCCGAGGAGAACGTGGAACGATAGGGCGCCCCTCACCCTGCCCTCTCCCCTGAGGGGAGAGGGTAAGAGCTAGAGGGCGGCGACCTCGACGCGGCAGTCGTTGTAGCAGGCGCCGCCGCAGATGTCCGCGTGGTGGCCGGGGGCCAGCGCGGACACGGTCTGGCCGTTGTCGCTGGTCTTCATCCACGCGCCTTTCAGGCTGCAGATCACGCCGGGCCGGATCTCGTCGGTGATCCGGAGCGGCAGGTGCACCTCGCCCAGCTCGTTCCACACCCGCACCCGCACCCCGTCCGCGAGCCCGCGGGCCCGCGCGTCGTCCGGATGCATCTCGAGCGGCGGCGTGACGTCGCCCGCCTTGAGCCCCCCGAACGTGGAGGTGATGCGCTCGTCGGAGGCGGGGGTGATGAGGATCAGCGGGAACTTCGTCTCGTACGCCCGGTAGGTCGGCAGGCGGCTGCCGTACTTCTTCTCGAGGTACTCCGAGGCCAGCTCCACCTTGCCGGAGGCGGTCTTGGGGAAGACGTTCTTGAAGAGGATGGCCGGCTCGCCGCCCACCGTCATCGCGGTGGCGCGGTCGGTGGGCAGCCGGCTCGGCTGAACGCCGCCGAGGCGCGGGTCGGCGCCGTCCACCGCGTCGTCCATGAGCTGCGCGTCGCTCGCCTTGAAGATGGGGTCGGTGAAGCCGAAGCGCGCGGCCAGCCGCCGGAAGATCTCGGTGTTGGGCAGCGAGTCGTGCTGCGGGCGGATCACCGGCTCCGCGCGCTGCAGCCAGTGCTGGCCGTAGGCCGCGTAGATGTCGTCGTACTCGAAGTGGCTCGAGGCGGGCAGCACCACGTCGGCGTAGGCGAGGCTGTCGGTCATCACCACGTCGCAGCCCACGACGAAGAGATCCTCGCGGCCGAGCCCGCGGCGCATCCGGTTCTGGTCGGGATGCACGACGAGCGGGTTGTGGTTGTAGATGAACACCGCCTTGATCGGCGGCGAGAGCGCGGGATCGAGCAGGTGCGCGCCCACGTCCACGATGTTGAGCGTGCGGGTGCCCGGGGGCAGGAGGTCCGGCCGCTGCAGCTTGGCGGGCGTCTTCGGGAACACGAAGCCGGCGCCGTTGACGAGGCCGCCGCCCGGCACCCCGAACTTCCCGGCCAGCGCGGGCAGCGCGAAGATCGCGCGGATGCCGCTGCCGCCGTTCTGGTTGCGCTCGAGCCCGTTGCCCACGCTGATTGAGGCGGGCGAGAGCGTGTGGTACCACTCCGCGAGCTGGCGGATCTGCGCCTCCGGCACCTGGCAGATGCGCGCCGCCTCCGCCACCGAGTAGCGCCGCGCGTCCGCCATGTACTCGTCGAAGCCCACCACGTGCTGGGCGATGAACGCGCGGTCGAATGCCCCGCGCCGCTCGAGCTCCGCGGCGAGCGTCCACGCCAGCACCACGTCGGTGCCGGGCTTGAGCGCGACGTGCATGTCCGCCTGCTCGGCGACCTTGATGCGCTTGGGATCCACCACCACGATCTTGGCCCCGTCGCGGCGGGCCGCGTTGAGGATCGGGGTGAGGTGGAGGTTCGACCAGGTGACGTTGTTGCCCCACGCGATCGCGAGCTTGGAATGGCGCACCTGCTCGGGCGCGATGCCGGGCGTGGTGCCGAAGGTGCCGAGCCAGGCCTGGGTGCGGATGCCGCCGCAGAGCGGCGAGCGGTCCAGGAGCGAGGCGCCCAGCTTGTGGAAGAAGCGCAGGTCCATCGACGCGTAGGCGAGCATGCCGTGCGGGCCCGCGTAGTTCAGCGGGAGCACCGACTGCGGGCCGTGCGCGGCGATGACGCTCGTCACGCGCTCGTGGATGATGTCGAGCGCCTCGTCCCAGGACACCGGCGCGAAGCGCCCCTCGCCCTTGGCGCCGACGCGGCGCAGCGGCGTCTGCAGGCGCCCGGGCCCGTGCACCCACTCGGGGTACGAGCCGGCGACCTTGGTGCAGATCACCCCGGCGGTGTAGGGATTGGCCCGCGAGCCGCGGATCTTCACGATCTTCGCCTGCTCCACGGTGACGGTGAGGCTGCAGGTGTCCGGGCAATCGAGGGGGCAGACGCTCGCGTGTTCGCTCATGGCTCGCTATGGTAAGACAACCGACGCGCGTCTGCCAGATTCGGTTTCGAATTTCGCTTTGAATTGGCGGAGTTCCGCCAACCAGCCATCTTTCCAGGCCCCGTAAACGCGGCGCCGCGATCCCTCGTCTGATCCGGTGCAAGGGGCGGCACCCATGGCCCCTGCAGGAGGCAACACCATGAAAAAGCTGATCGCGCTGGTTCTCGCTGCCGCGGTCTTTGCTCCCACGCTGGCCTTCGCGGGTGCGTCCACGGACGCGGCCCTCGGGCTCGGCGCCTTTGCGGTGTTCAACCAGATCCTGGGCGGAGTCGGCATCTTCCATCGCGGGCCCGTGGTGGCGCCGCCGCCGGTGGTGTACGCGCCGCCGGCTCCGGTGTACGTCCCGCCCCGCGTGGTCGTGGCGCCGCCTCCCGTGTACGTGCCGGCGCCGCGGGTGATCGCCCAGCCGTATCCGGTGTACGTGCCGGCCCCGCGTCACGTGCACGTGCATCCGCAGCCCGCGTTCTGCCCGCCCGGCCATGCGAGGAAGGGCTGGTGCTATCCGGGCGTGGCGTATCGCCCGGCGCCTCATCCCGGCTGGCGCTACTGATCGCCACTGCTGATCCGCCACTGTTGATTCGCCACTGTTGATTCGCCACTGTTGATTCGGTAGTCCGCTTCGGACCCACGCCCTCTCCCCCCGGACCCGGGGGGAGAGGGTGCTACACTCCGGGGCGATGCCCGCCGCCCGCTCACTCGAGGCCTCCCGGTGAGACCGGGCTCGTGAGGCGCGTCTCCCTCCTCCGATTGATCGCGGTCTTCACCTGGACCGGCCTGTCGAGCCTCGGCGGCGGCCGCAGCGCGTACTTCCACGACGCGCTGGTGCGGCGCCGCGGCTGGATCCGCCACGACGAGTTCGTCCAGGACTTCACGCTGAGCCAGGTGCTGCCGGGCCCCAACTTCAGCAATCTCGCGGTGGCGCTCGGCTACCGGCTCGCGGGGATGGCGGGCGGCGTGTGGGGGCTCCTCGCCATCGTGCTGCCGGGCGCGCTCATCCTGGTGGGTGCGGCCACCCTCTATCTGCACGGCGCCTTCGGCGGCTCCGCCACGCTCCTGATCCGGAGCTTCAGCGCGGCGGTGGTCGGGCTCGTGCTCGTCACCACCCTGCGCATCGTGCGGGGCTCGCTCCGCGGCGGTCGCGGGCTCGTGGTGGCCGCGATGACGTTCCTGGCGGTGGGCCCGCTCCGCCTGCCCACCGTGGGCGTCGTGCTCACGATGGCGGCGGTCAGCGTGGCCCTGCACTGGTTCGCGCCCGCGGCCGCCCCGGCCGGGAAGCCGGGCCCCGGGGAGATCTGCTGATGGCGGACCTGGCGATGCTCACCTGGACGTTCCTCTGGCTGAGCCTGCTCTGCGTGGGCGGCGGGCTCGGGGTGATCCCGGAGATGGAGCGCCAGTCGGTGAGCATCCACGGCTGGCTCACCGCGCGTGAGTTCGTGGACGGCTACACGCTCACCCAGCTCACGCCGGGGCCGAACATGCTCATCGCGGTCTTCGTGGGCTACCGCGCCCATGGCGCGCTCGGCGGTCTCCTCGCCGGCCTCGCGATGTTCCTGCCCACGTCGGTGCTGGCGATGGTGATCTCGCACCACTGGCGGCAGTGGCGCACGCGACGCTGGGCCGCCGCCGCCGAGCGGGCGCTGATTCCCGTCGGGGTCGGGCTCATGGCGGGCGGCGTATACACGCTCGCGCGCATCGCGATCCACGACGCGCTGACCCTCGCGCTCGCCGCGGCCACCGCGCTCGTGATGTGGAGCGACCGGGTGCCGCCGGTCCTCGCGATCCTGGCCGCGGGCGGCGTCGGCTGGCTCCTCTCGCGCTGACGCCCGCGCTTGACACCGCCGTCGCCCGGGGCATATCGTCGCCCCGGCTCACCGGTGCTGCCGTGTCCAGAACCCTCGACGAGGAGGAACGCCATGCGTCCCCATCGATCCTCGATCTCCCGCGGTGTGGCGGTGGCGGTGGCCGGTCTCGTCCTCCTCGCGATCGGTTCCGCCGCCTCGGTGACCGCGCAGCGCCTGGCCGATGGGCAGGCACCGAGGTTCACGGTGGATCCCTTCTGGCCCAAGCCCCTGCCCAACCGCTGGCTCTTCGGCCAGGTGGCGGGCGTGGCGACGGACAGCCTCGATCACGTGTGGATCGTGCAGCGCCCGCGGTCGCTCACCGACGACGAGAAGGGCGCGACCCTGAGCCCGCCGCGCAACGAGTGCTGCGCGCCCGCCCCCCCGGTGATGGAGTTCGACAGCGAGGGCAACCTGCTCCAGGCCTGGGGCGGACCGGGGCCCGGCTACGACTGGCCGGGCAACGAGCACGGCATCTTCGTGGATCCGGCCGGCAACGTGTGGCTCGCCGGCAACGGCGAGAAGGACCACCAGATCCTCAAGTTCTCGCGTGACGGGCGCTTCCTGCTCCAGATCGGCAAGCCCGCGTCGAGCGGCGGCGACACCGACACCCGCAACCTCAACCGGCCCGCCGACGTGCGGGTGGACGCGGCCGCCAACGAGCTGTACGTGGCCGACGGCTACGCCAACCACCGCGTGATCGTCTTCGACGCCACCACCGGCGCGTACAAGCGGCACTGGGGCGCCAACGGGCGGCCGCCCGGCGACGCGAGCGTCAAGCAGTTCAAGAACCCGGTGCACTGCGTGCGGGTCTCGACCGACGGGCTCGTCTACGTGTGCGACCGGATGAACAACCGGATCCAGGTCTTCAAGAAGGACGGCACCTTCGTGCAGGAGTTCACGCTCGCCACCAGCACCGGCGGCAACGGCTCGGTGTGGGATCTGGACTTCTCGCGCGACGCCGCGCAGAGCTACCTCTACGTGGCCGACGGCGAGAACAACCACGTGTGGATGCTCTCGCGCGCCTCCGGCAAGGTGCTCTCGCGCTTCGGGCGCAGCGGCCGCTACGCGGGCCAGCTCCACTGGATCCACAACATGGCGGTGGACTCGCGCGGCAACATCTACACCTCCGAGGTGGACAACGCCAAGCGGGTCCAGAAGTTCGTCTACCAGGGCCTCTTCCCGATCAGCGACTGACCCACGCTCTCCGGGGGTGAGGGGTTGTCCGGGGCGGCCGCGGTAAGATGAGTCAGCCATGCTCACCCCCACCGAGCACGCCCCGCTCGCACCCCACTGCACCCTGCGCATCGGCGGTCCCGCCCGCTACCTGGTCGAGGCCGCCGACGAGGCCACCGTCGCGGACGCCGTCCGGTGGGCCGCTTCCCGCAAGCTGCCGGTGCGTGTCCTCGGCGGCGGCTCCAACCTGGTGATCGCCGACGAGGGCGTGGACGGCCTGGTGCTGAAGATCGGCCTGCGCGGCGTGACCGCGCGCGAGGTGCCCGGCGCGGTGGAGGTGACGGCCGCGGCGGGCGAGCCCTGGGACGACTTCGTGCGCCACACAGTGGAGCGCGGCTGGGCGGGCCTCGAATGTCTGAGCGGCATTCCCGGCCTGGTGGGCGCCACTCCGATCCAGAACGTGGGGGCCTACGGCCAGGAGGTGAGCGACACGCTCGCGGCGGTGCGCGCGCTCGACCGCGAGAGCGGCCGGGTCGTCACGCTCGCGCCCGCCGACTGCGGCTTCGGCTACCGCGACAGCGTCTTCAAGAGCCGCGCCCCCGGCCGCCACGTCGTCCTGGCCGTCACGTACCGGCTCGTCCCGGGCGGGGCGCCCTACCTCGGCTACGCCGATATCGCCCGCGAGATCGGGAGCGCGTCGCCCCCGCTCTCCGTGGTGCGCGACACCGTGATCCGGGTGCGCCGCTCCAAGTCCATGGTGCTCGACCCGGGCGATCCGAACGCGCGAAGCTGCGGATCGTTCTTCCTGAACCCCATCGTGGACGCGCCGGCGCTCGCCGCCATCGAGGCGCGCGCGGCCGGGCTCTCCATGCCGCGCTGGCCGCAGGCCGACGGGCTCGTGAAGCTCTCGGCGGCCTGGCTGATCGAGCGCGCCGGCTTCACGCGGGGGCAGAGCGACGGACCGGTCGGCCTCTCCACGCGTCACACCCTCGCCATCGTCTGCCACGACGGCGCGCGCGCCCGCGACGTCGCCGCCTTCGCCCGCCGCGTGCGGGCCGGGGTCGAGGCGCGCTTCGGCGTGCGGCTGCACCCCGAGCCGATCTTCTGGGGGGCGCTCAGCCTCGACTGACCGCGCCGCCGCGCGGTCGACCGCCACGTTGACTTGGGCGGCGCTCGCGCCGTACTCTCGCCGCCATGAGAATCACCGCGGTCCGCGCCACCTGGCTCCGCGCCCCGATTCCCGCCGAGCACGCGCACGTCAGCGACTTCGGCCGCAACGACACGTTCAACATGTGCCTCGTCGAGATCGAGACCGACACCGGGCTGCTGGGCCTCGGCGAGGCCAAGGCCGCGGTGGGCAACCTCGGCAACTACGCGGCGATGGTCACGCTGATCCGCGAGGAGATGGGACCGGCCATCATGGGCCGCGATCCGCGTGACGTCACCGCGATCTGGGAGCTGCTCTACAATGGCTCGCGTGCCCGCTACGCCTCGCGAGAAGGGCGGACCTTTCCCACCATCGGCCGGCGCGGCCTCGCGATGAGCGCGATCAGCGGCATCGACATCGCGTGCTGGGATCTGCTCGGACGCTCGGTGGGCCAGCCGGTGTGGCGCCTCCTGGGCGGGCAGTACCGCGACCGGATCCCGGCCTACGCGAGCGGGGGCTGGGCGCCGGTGGGAACGATCGGCAAGCAGATGACCCAGTACGTGGAGCGCGGGCACCGCGCGGTGAAGCTGCGGGTGGGACTTCAGGACAAGAGCGTGGACGATTCGGCCGCGCGCGTGCGCGAGGTGCGCGAGACCCTCGGGCCCGACGTGGGCATCATGGTGGACGCGCACGGGACCTGGAGCGTGCGCGAGGCGCAGCGCTTCGCGCGCAAGGTCGAGGACTGCGATCTCGGCTGGTTCGAGGAGCCGGTCTCCTCCGAGAACCTCGAGGGCCAGGCGGAGGTGCGCGCCTCAACCGACATTCCGATCGCGGCCGGGGAGAGCGAGCAGACGCGCTTCGCCTTCCGCGACATGATCGCGGCCCGCGCGGTGGACGTCTGCCAGCCCGACGTGGCCATCGCGGGCGGCATCACCGAGACCCAGCGCATCGCCGCGCTCGCCGCCGCCCACGACCTCACGGTGGCGCCGCATCTCTGGGGTTCGGCGATCCTCTTCGCGGCCGGCCTGCACCTGGCGGTCTCCACCCCGTGCGTGAACCTGCTCGAGTTCTCGCGCGGCCACAACCCGCTGCTGAACGACCTGGTGGAGGAGCGCGTGGAGCTGGAGGACGGCCACGTGCTGGCGCCCGCCGGCGCCGGGCTCGGTCTCACGCTGCGGCGGGACTTCGTGGCCCGGGTGGCCGTCCAGCCGTAGCGCCTGGCCTACTGGGTCGTCCGGAGCGCCTCCAGGAAGCCCCGGATCCGGCGGGCGTTGGTCCCCAGGTCGCTGCGGCCCACCCGGGAGACCGAGCGGACGTCCACACGGCTGCCTGCGCCGTCCGGGCGGACGCGCACCACCACGTCGTCGCGGAAGCCAAACCAGCGGGTGCGGTCGGTGGCCTCGAGGCGCCCCTCCTCC
>DATFGS010000290.1:0-3240 GCA_035249225.1 Candidatus Methylomirabilota bacterium
TATGCGAGCGCGTATCTCAAGGCGCATCACCCGGCCGCGTTCTACGCCGCGCTGCTCAACAACCAGCCGATGGGCTTCTACGATCCGGCCACCATCGTCGGCGACGCGGGCCGGCACGGGCAGGGGATCCGGCCCGCCGACGTGAGCTTCTCGGGCTGGCTCTGCGCGATCGAGCCGGACGGAGTCGTGCGGCTCGGCCTGCGCTACGTGCGCGGGCTGCGGGAGGAGGCGGGCCGGCGGCTCGAGGCGGAGCGCCGGGGGCGGCCCTTCGCCTCGGTGGAGGACGTGGTGAAGCGCGGCGAGCTGCGTCGCGACGAGCTGGCGCAGCTGGCCCGGGTGGGCGCGCTCGCGAGCCTCGAGCCAGAGCGGCGCGCCGCGCTCTGGGAGGCGGAGCGCGCGGGACGGCCCGCGGGGGCGCTCTACCAGGAGCTGGCCGCGCCGCGGGAGCCCTCGCCGCTCCGGCCGATGGGCGCCGAGGAGCGGCTGATCGCCGATTACGAGGGCACCGGCCTCACCCTCGGGCCGCATCCGATGGCCTTCCGGCGCGGCGAGCTGTTACGGATGCGGGTGTCGCGCGCGGCGGATCTTCCCGCCTTCCGGCACGGGGCGTGGGTGAAGGTGGCGGGGGCGGTGGTGGTGCGCCAGCGGCCGGGCACCGCCAAGGGGTTCGTGTTCCTGAACCTCGAGGACGAGACGGGCCTGGTCAACGTGATCGTGCGGCCGGCGCTCTTCCATCGCCATCGGCTGGCCCTGGTCAACGAGCCCTTCCTCCTGATCGAGGGCACGCTGCAGCGTCAGGACAACGTCACCTCGGTGCGCGCCGAGCGGCTCGCCCCGCTGCGCCACCGGCTGGCGAGCGTCCCTTCCCACGATTTTCACTGATCCGCTCGGCTCGATCCTTGTATCCGCTCGGCTCGCCTTTGGCTCCCCTCGCACGGCCACCGCTCCGCCTCGCCAAGCCGACCAGGGCCGCCGCCGCGGCGAGGAACATGCGCAGCGCCGGCGTCTCCGCCTTGTCGCGCCGGCGCACGAGACCGAGGCGCCGCACCAGGGCGGGCGCGAGCGGCCGCACCGAGAGCGCGCCCGACCGCGCCTCGTCCCGCACCGCCATGGCCGGGCTCACCGAGACGCCGAGGCCCGCCCCCACCAGCTTCTTGATGGCCTCCTCGTTGCCCAGCTCCATCACGATCCGGGGACGAACGCCGCCGCGGCGGAACCAGCCGTCGATCACGCGCCGGATGGTCCCGCCGCGCTCGTAGACGATGAGCGGGTGCCGGGCCAGCTCGGCCGCGGTGAGCGCGCCCCGCCCGGGCCACGCCTGCGCGGGCGGGCCCACCGCCACCAGCGGGTCGAGCAGCAGCGGCGTCACCAGGAGCTGCCGGCCGGTGACCGGCAGGGTCACGAGGGCCACGTCGAGCTCGTTGGCCGCGACCGCGGCCGCGATCTCGGGCGCATTGCCGGTCACCACGATCAGCTCGAGCTCCGGGTAGCGCGCCCGCATCCGGCGCAGCAGCGGGGGGAGCAGGTGGATGCTCGCGGTGGCCCCGGTGCCGAGGCGCAGCCGCCCCGCCACCACCCCGCGGAGCTGCCGGAGCGCCTCCTGGGCGGCCTCGAGCTCCGCGAAGGCGCGCCCGGCGTGCTCCAGCAGGAGCGCGCCCGCCGGGGTGGGGAAGGCGCGCTTGCCCACCCGCTCAAGCAGCGCGGTGCCGCAGCGGGCCTCGAGCTGGCGCATGTGCAGGCTCACCGCGGGCTGGCTCAGGCGCAGGCTCTCCGCCGCGCGCGAGAAGCTGCCGTGGCGCGCGATCTCGCGCAGGGTCCGCACGTGAGCGGGATTGAGATCCACCGATCCAAAGTATTTCTCATCGTCGGCATGAGAACAATCTATTTCCCTTATCGCGGCCGGGCGGGCAGACTCGGGGCAAGGAGAAGCCCGCATGGGGGATGTCTCGGTACGGCCCGCGACGCCGGACGACGCCGCCGCGATCTGCACGATCTACAACCAGGGCATCGAGGACCGGATCGCCACCCTCGAGACCCAGCTGCGCACCCCCGAGGAGCGGCGCCAGTGGATGGCCGCGCGGGGGCCGCGCCACCCGGTGGTGGTGGCGACCCGCGACGGGCAGGTGGTCGGGTGGGGCAGCCTCAACTCGTTCAACGCGCGTCCCGCCTACGACAACGTGGTCGATCTCTCGGTCTACGTCGAGCGCGGCTGGCGGGGCCGCGGGGTGGGGAAGGCGCTTCTCCAGCACGTGCTCGGCCTCGCGCGCGGGATCGGGTATCACAAGATGGTGCTCGCCACCTTCCCCTACAACGAGGCGGGCCTCGCGCTCTACCGGCGCATGGGGTTCAGGCCGGTCGGCATGTACCGCGAGCAGGGAAAGCTCGACGGCCGCTGGGTGGACGTCCTGATCATGGAGCAGCTCCTCTGAGCCACGGCTGGCGCGTCGTCGCGGCGCTGTCCGTCACCGAGGTGGTCTCCTGGGGCATCCTCTACTACGGATTCCCCGTCTTCCTGGCCTCGATGGAGCACGATCTGGGCGTCTCCCGCGCCGCGGTCACCGGCGCCTTCACGGCCGGCATGGGGATCGCGGCGCTCGCCGCCCTGCCGGCGGGACGCTGGCTCGATCGCCGCGGACCGTGGGGCCTCATGACGGCGGGCTCGTGCCTCGGGGCCGCGCTGCTGATCGCCTGGTCGCAGGTCGAGAGCCTCACCGGGCTCTACGTGATCTGGACGCTGATGGGCCTGGCCCTCGCCGCCACGCTCTACGAGCCCGCGTTCGGGGCGGTGGTGCGCTGGTTCCCCACCGCGCACCGCGACCGCGCGCTCACCATCGTGACGCTGGCGGGCGCGCTCGCCAGCACGATCTTCATGCCGATCGCGGCGTGGCTGGTGGAGCACGGGGGCTGGCGGCACGCCCTGCTCGTGCTGGCTGCGGTGCTGGCGGTCCTCACCATCCCGCCGCACGCGGTCGTGCTCCGCCGCCGGCCGCCGCACCTCGACCCGGCGCGCTCGCGGGCGCCGCGCGGCCCCGGCGCCACCCTCGGCGAGGCCAGCCGCACGCCGATATTCTGGGCGCTGGCGGTGGCGTTCGCGATCGGCAACTTCTCGACGACCGCGGTCACGCTGCACCTCATCCCGTACATGGTGGCCAGCGGGTGGTCGCCGGTGACGATGGCCGCCTCGATCGGCTGGATGGGCGCGATGCAGATCCCGGGCCGTCTCCTCTTCGTGGCGGTGAC
>DATFGS010000291.1:0-4502 GCA_035249225.1 Candidatus Methylomirabilota bacterium
TACATACTCAGATAGTCAAGCATGGACCGGGCGCCGGATGTAGGATGACGGCATGACGCACTCGCATACGGACCCGGTCTGCGGCATGGACGTCACGCCGGGCGCCGCGGCCGGCGGCAGCGCGAAGCACGGGGGCGCCACCTACTGGTTCTGCAACCCGAGCTGCCGGGAGCGGTTCATCGCCGACCCCGCGCGATTTCTCGGCCCGCCGGCGCCCGCCGGGCCGGATACGGCGGGCAAGGACACGCGGGTCTACACCTGTCCCATGCACCCGGAAGTGCGCCAGGTCGGGCCGGGGAGCTGCCCCAAGTGCGGCATGGCCCTCGAGCCGCTGGAGGTCACCGCGGACGAGGGCCCGAATCACGAGCTCGTGGACATGTCCCGGCGTTTCTGGGTGAGCCTGGTCCTGACCGTGCCCGTGCTCGCCCTGGCGATGGGGGAGATGCTGGCGCCGCGGCTGGTGAGCGCGCTCGGCCCCGCCGCGTGGCTCTGGAGCCAGCTCGTCCTGTCCACGCCGGTCGTGCTCTGGGGCGGCTGGCCGTTCTTCGCGCGCGGCTGGCAATCGCTGGTCACACGCAACCTCAACATGTTCACGCTCATCGCGCTCGGCACCGGCGCCGCGTTCGCGTACAGCGTCTTCGCGGTGCTGCTCCCGGACGCGCTCCCGCACGCGATGCGCCACGGCGGCGTGCCCCCGGTCTACTTCGAGGCGGCGGCGGTGATCACCACCCTCGTCCTGCTCGGCCAGGTGCTGGAGCTGCGCGCCCGCGGCGCCACGTCGGGGGCCATTCGCGCCCTGCTGGGCCTGCAGCCGAAGACGGCCCGGCGGCTTCGCGCGGACGGCCGCGAGGAGGACGTGCCCCTCGAGCACGTGGGCGTCGGCGACCGGCTGCGGGTGCGTCCCGGCGAGCGGGTGCCGGTGGACGGCGCGGTGCTCGAAGGCCGGAGCGCGGTGGACGAGGCCCTGGTGACCGGCGAGCCGATCCCGGTCGAGAAGGAGCCCGGCAGCCGCGTGACCGGCGGCACCGTCAACGGCACCGGCGGCTTCGTGATGCGCGCGGATCGGATCGGCGCGGACACCCTGCTGGCGCAGATCGTGCGCATGGTCGGCGAGGCGCAGCGCAGCCGCGCGCCCATCCAGCGCCTGGCCGACCGGGTCTCGGCCTGGTTCGTGCCGGCGGTGGTGGTGATCGCCGCGCTGACCGCGCTCGCGTGGGGCCTCGTCGGACCGGAGCCGCGGCTGGCCTACGCGCTCGTCAACGCGGTCGCGGTGCTGATCATCGCGTGCCCGTGCGCCCTCGGCCTGGCCACCCCCATGTCCATCATGGTGGCCACCGGCCGCGGCGCCCTGGCCGGCGTGCTGATCAAGCACGCGGAGGCGCTCGAGACCCTGGAGAAGGTCGACACTCTGCTGGTGGACAAGACGGGCACCCTCACCGAGGGCCGGCCGCGCCTCGTCTCGGTGCTGGTGGCCGACGAGGGGCCCGCCGCGATGACGGAGGCCGAGGCCCTGGCCCTCGCCGCCGGGCTCGAGCGTGGCAGCGAGCACCCGCTGGCCGCCGCGATCCTGGCCGGCGCGGGCGCGCGGGGCGTGGCGGCCAGTCCGGTGACCGCGTTCCGCTCGCTGACCGGCCGCGGGGTCATCGGCGAGGCCGCGGGCCGCCGCGTGGCCCTCGGCAACGCGCGCCTCCTCGAGGAGTGGGGGATCGACGCGGGCGCGCTCGGGAAGCGGGCGGAGGCCCTGCGCGAGGAGGGCCAGACCGTGGTGTTCCTGATCGCGGGCGCCGCGGTCGTGGGTACCCTCGGCGTGGCCGATCCGATCAAGGCGAGCGCGCCCCAGGCGGTTCGCGATCTCCAGGGGGAAGGCCTGCGCGTGGTCATGGTCACCGGCGACAGCGCGGCCACCGCGCGGGCGGTGGCCCGCACGCTCGGCCTCGACGACGTGATCGCCGAGGTCCTGCCCGAGCGGAAGGCCGAGATCGCCCGTCGCCTCCAGGCCGAGGAGCGTGTCGTCGCCATGGCGGGCGACGGCGTCAACGACGCGCCGGCCCTCGCGGCGGCCGACGTGGGGATCGCCATGGGCACGGGGACCGACGTGGCGATGGAGAGCGCCGGCATCACGCTGGTCCAGGGCGATCTGGGCGGCATCGTGCGCGCGCGGCGGCTCTCGCGCGCCACCATGCGGAACATCCGCCAGAATCTCGCCTGGGCCTTCGTCTACAACCTGCTCGGCGTGCCGGTCGCGGCGGGGGTGCTCTACCCGTTCGCCGGTCCGCTGCTCAGTCCAATGCTCGCGAGCGCGGCGATGAGCCTGAGCTCGGTGTCGGTGATCGCCAACGCGCTGCGCCTGCGCCGGCTGCCGCTGTGAGTGTCAGCCCCGACATGACGAGGCCGACAGCAGACTGACATTGCCTCCGTGCGTCATCGCCGAAGGCGTTGTATCGCAAGCGGTTTTCGCCTGGCTCGCTTCTTGCGATTCTCCCCGAGCACTCACCATGAACGCGAGCCGGACGGTCGAAGCCGAGCAGGACGCACGGCGGTGCCCTCGCCAGCGGGTCTCCTGGCTCGTCACCGTGGCCGCGGGGTCCCGCCAGTACCAGGGCCGCACGAAGGACGTCAGCGCCTCCGGCGCCAAGCTCCTGCTCAAGGATCGGCCGCCGCTCGGCGCCGAGGTGGCGGTCTGCTTCCGTCCGCCGGGCCGCCGGCCCATCGAGACGCGCGCCCTCGTGTGGCGCCTCGACGCGGAAGGCCTCGCGTGCATGTTCGTGGGAACGCAGAGGCCCGAGTTCCTGGAGGCGGTGACGCCTCGCCTGGCGCGCGGGCCCGTGCGGGTGGTTCCCTCGCGGCCGGCCGGCGCCGTGCTCCTGGCGACGGTGGACACCAGCTTCCGCGCGGTCGCGCTCGCCGCGCTCGAGGGCGGCGGCTACACGGTGCTGGACGCGGGCTCGCAGCCGCTGCTCGCCCTGCGCATCGCGGAGGAGCACCGGAGCACGATCACGCTCGTCCTGATCGCGGCGGACCTGCGGTTGATGAACGGCGAGCCGCTGTCCGCGCGCCTCGCGCCCCTGCTGCCCGCGGCCAAGCTCGTGCTGATGTCGAGCCGCTCGGCGCCGAGTCCCGCCGGCCCCGGGGCGCTGTGGCTGCCCACGCCGTGCACGGATGGCGAGCTCATGGCCCACATCCGCCAGGCGCAGGCAGGGGGCGGATAAAGGCCCCTCGCTGGGCCGTTCCCCGCCCCCGGCTAGTGGCCGTTGCCCTTGACCGCTTCCGACAGGGCGGCGGCGAGGTTGTGGTTGGCCGAGGTCAGGTGCGGGTGAACCGCGAGGGCTCGCCGGAAGAGCGCGGCCGCCTCCCGGAACTGGCCGAGCGCCATGTGACAGAGCCCCTGGCCGGACAGTGCGCCGAAATGGTGCGGGTTCCGCGCCAGCGTCTCCTCGCAGTCCGCGACCGCTCCCCGGTAGTCCTCCGCCACGTAGCGCGCCGTCGCCCGCTTGTTCCATCCCTCCGCGAAGTCGGGCGCGCGCTCGATGATCCGGGTGAAGCAGGCGATCGCGTCATCCATCTCACGCCGCTCCATCGCCTCGACGCCCTGGCGGAGGAGCCGGTCCACCTCGGAGACTCCCGAGCGGGACCAGATCTCCCAGAGCGTGGCCTCGGCGCGGGCGGCCCGGGCCGGGTCGTCGCCGCGGAGCGCCGCGAGCGCTTCGGGCTCGGTCATGGGCCCGAGGTTACTTGACGGGGAGGCCCGTTGGCCAGATGCTGCTGCGCGGAGGGTCCCCCGATGGAGAAGCAGGCGGATCAGGATCGGATCGAGGAGTTCAAGGAAGTGGTCGAGATCATGCCGGATGATCCCGTCGTCCGGTTCGGCCTCGCGGGCGCCTACCTGGACGCGGGCCAAGCCGACTCGGCCGCGGCGGAATACGCGGAAGCCATCCGGCTCAAGCCCGACTACTCGGCCGCCCACCGCGGCCTCGGCCGGGCGCTCGAGCGCGCGGGCCGGATCGCGGAGGCGAAGGCCGCCTACGCGAAGGGGCTCGAGGTGGCGAGCGGGACGGGGGATCTGCAGACCAAGAAGGAGATCGAGGTCTTCCTCCGCCGGCTCGAGAAGCCGTAGTGCCGATCTGGGTGGATGCCGACGCCTGCCCCCAGGTCATCAAGGAGATCCTGTTCCGGGCCGCCGAGCGCGCCCGGGTCCTGACGACGCTCGTCGCCAACACGGCCCTCCGCGTGCCGTCCTCGCCCTTCATCCGGACCCTCCGGGTGGAGCAGGGCTGGGACGTCGCGGATGGCCAGATCGTCCAGCAGGTGCGGCCCGGGGACCTGGTGATCACCGCGGACATCCCGCTCGCCGCGCTGGTGATCGCGCGCGGAGCGCAGGCGCTGGATCCGCGCGGGGAGCTCTACACGGAGGACAATGTGCAGGAGCGCCTCGCGGTGCGGAACCTGATGCAGGGGCTCCGGGCGGGCGGCGATCTCATCGCCGGCCCCGCGCCCTTCTCCCA
>DATFGS010000292.1:0-4472 GCA_035249225.1 Candidatus Methylomirabilota bacterium
GCCGGAGCGCGGTGTCCTCCGCGAGCGTCCGCCGGGCGCGGTCGAGCCGCGCGGTGATCCAGCTCACCAGCTCGGACGGCCGGGCGCCGAGATCCGCGATGACGAGCTTGTGGAGCCCGGCCGCCGCGTCCTCGAGCAGGCGCGTCACCGCCGGGCTCGCGAGCAGCTCCTCCTTGGCCGCCTCGACGCGCGCGGCCAGGTCGGGATCGGCGCGGAGGCGCTCAGGCAGCGCGCCGAGGGTCTCGGTGAGCCGGCGGCGCAGCGGATCGTCGGGATCGTCCGCGATCCGCTTGAGTGCGTTGTGGAGCGCGGCGACGAGCCGGTCGCGGTCGATGAGCCCGAGCGTGTTCGCCAGGCCCATGAGCAGGCGGGGATAGACGCCCATCCGCGCGCGGTAGCCGGCCAGCACCTCGTCCACCAGGTCGCCGACGCTGGCGCGGAAGTCGGGGCGCTCGAGCGCCTCGATCAGCGCGGCCGCCACCGCCTCGATGAGCCGCTGGTCCCAGCCCTGCTTGCGCGCGATCTCGATGCCGGTGGCCAGGAGCGGCGCGATCGGGTTCGCGCGGGCCAGCCGGGTGAGCCAGAGCGCGGCGTCGCCGGTCCCCGCCGGCGTGACCTGCTCCGCCGCCCAGCGCGCGACCGCGCGGACCGCCGCCTCGAGGTCGGCCGGTCTCATGCGCTCGGCCCCCCGGGCCAGGAGATCGGCGATGTCGAAGCGCGAGATCTCGTGGGTGACGTACTCCTTGGTCAGCACCCGATCGCCCACCATCGAGCCCACTCGCCGGGCCATGAGCTCCCAGTTGGCGGGGATGATCGCGGTGTGGGGGATCGGCAGGCCCAGCGGATGCCGGAAGAGCGCGGTGACCGCGAACCAGTCCGCGAGGCCGCCGACGATGCCGGCCTCCGCGATGGCCAGGACGAGGCCCCCCCACCACCGGGCACGCAGGGGGTACGCCGCCACCGCCAGGGCCACCGCCGCCAGCAGCACGAGCAGGGCGAGACGCCGCTGGCGGGGCGGACGCCGGGATCCGGGCGTGTCGCGGCCGTCCACGGGCGCAGCCTACTACGGAGCCCCCGGCCCGCCTAGTCGTGTAACGCTTGGCGTTAAAAATGTGCTTGACAGGATAACGCAGTGTGTTAGTCTCAGTGCGTCATGGCGAATACTTCTAGCTGGCAACCTCACGACGATGGAAGGAGCAGGACGATGGCGACCAATTGCGGATCCCTCACGGACGTGCAGAGCAAGGTGCTCGAGGCGGTGGCGGCGTTCAACCAGGCCAACCAGCGGGTGGTCGGGGAGCTGATCGAGCTGTCCTCGCAGGCGGCGCGCGAGAGCCTGCGCTCCCTCGCGGAGATGCAGACGGCGGCGATGGAGACGGTCCGCTCCATGCCGATGCCGGCGGCCGCTCCGAGCATGGAGGAGCTGCGCCAGGACCCCTTCGCGCTCTATCGCAAGGGCTTCCAGGCGACGGCGAAGCTGGTCGAGACCAATGCGCAGATCGTGACCCGCAATGTCGAGAAGCTCCAGGAGTCGACCGGTCGCGCCGCCAAGGAGATCGAGCAGGCGGCCAGCGGCTACATGAGCCGCATGAAGGACCTCTACTCCCGCTAGTCAATCGGAGGGGGCCCCTTCAGAAGTCCAAGAGGGACCCTCCGAGCCTCCCTCAGAACCGATCGCGCCGGCGAGGCCGGCGCTCGAACGAGGGCGGAGCGCTAGGTCGCAGCGGCGGCGGGGATCGGGGCGCCGGTCCCCGCCGTCTCGGCGGCGTCGGTCGCGTGGAGCAGCTCGGCGAACGACGCCTTCAGGCATTCGACGTAGAGCCAGACGTCGGGCACCCGCTGCGGGTCCACCGTGACCCCGATGGTCAGCCGCTGGTCGTAGGTGAGGATCGCGTTCACCAGGCCCACCTCGCTGGCGAGCGGGATGAGCGGGCACCAGCCGATCAGCTTGTGCCCGGAGAGGTAGAGCGGGATCTGCGGCCCCGGCACATTGGTCGAGACCGTGTTCAGCAAGATGTTCGGCATCGTGAGCTGCCCGGCGACCGCCTGCACCGCGGGGGGCACGCGGTCCATCAGGTGCGTCATCTCGTAGAGGCCGCCCGCCTGGTCCTGGTCCTTGAGCCGCGTCATCGCCTCGCGCTCCGCGCGGAGCCGCGCGACCGGATCCAGCACGCCCACGTGGAGCGGCGCGAAGATCATGGACACCAGGTTGCCGAGGGCGCCGCGCTCGTCGGGGCGCCGCATGCTCACCGGGCACATCGCGCGGATCTCGACGCCGTCGGTCGGCAGGCCGAGGGCGCGCAGGTAGCGGCCCATGCCGCCTGCGATCACCGTCAGCACCACGTCGTTCACGGTGCCACCCAGCACCGACTTCACCCGTCGGAACTCGCCGAACGGGAACTCCGCCCATCCGAACCGTCGCTCCGGGGAGATCGGGCCGTTGAACGGCACGCGGGGCGCCGGCCGCAGCAGGTTGGGCGCCGAGGTGCCCACCGCGCCCGCGAGCTGGCGCAGGCGCGCCTCGAGCTCGGTCGGTCGGAGCAGCCGGAAGGCGTCGTCGGTGAGCGCCTGGGCCACCTCGGTGAGCCGGTCCTTCACCGCGTCCTGCAGGAGCGCGAGCGGGTCGGGGACCGCCCGAGGCTGCCAGGGCGTGGAGGGCGGCGCGGGTGGCGGAGCATCCGGCTTGAGGTCGTGGAGCACCATGGTGAGATCCACGCCGGAGACGCCGTCGATCATCGCGTGGTGCACCTTCCAGATCACCGCGGTGTTGCCGTCGGCGCGGCCGTGGACCACGATCAGCTTCCACAGCGGATGCTCGCGGTCGAGCATGCCCGCGAACACCTGGCCGCCGATCTCCGAGAGCGCGCGGTCGTCACCCGGCGGCGGCAGGGTCACCTCCGCCACGTGATTGCGGATGTCGAACGCCGGATCGTCCTCCCAGGTCGGATGCGCCACCGCGAAGAGCGGGAACACCACCTTCTGCCGGTAGCGCGGCAGCAGGTGCAGGCGGTCTTCGAGGGCCCGCACCAGGGTGGCGACCGGGACGCGGCCCTCGTAGACCATGGAGCCGCCCACGTGCATGGGCTGGGCGGGCTTCTCGGTGTAGAGGAACGTGGCGTCGATCGTCGTGAGGCGACGGTGTAGCGCCACGCGGCTCGCTCCGGACGGGGCGCTACGCGGGGGTCGGTTGCGGCGCGCGCGCGAGGTGGCGCGCGATGGCCCGGTAGGCGCCGGGATTGGCGACGAGCGCCACGTGCGTGCCCGTCACCTCGACGTCGGTCGCGGGATCGTCGTTCACGCAGACCCGCCAGTCCACGATGCCGTCGGTCTTCGTGTACACCGCGAGCTGCGGCACGGAAGCGGGGATGGGCGTCTCGAGGCCGGTCACCGCCTCGCAGCGGCAGAACCCGGTATAGCAATCGGGCCGGTCCTCCCGTCGCACCTGCTCCCGCACCCGATCGGAGGCCGCCAGCACGAGGGGATGCGAGCGGACGCCGCGGAAGGGCGAGCCCAGCGTCACCACCGAGGCGGCCAGCTCGGGTCGGCGCGCGGCCAGCGAGCGCGCGAGCATGCCGCCCAGGCTGTGGCCGATCAGGTGCGCCGGCCGCCCGGTGGCGGCCCGGGCGGTCTCGACCGTCTCGAGCAGACGCCGGGAGAGGAGATCCAGGCACTCGGCGTTGCGCCCGATGCGCGAGAGGTAGGGCCGGTAGCCGAGCCGGGCCAGCCAGCCGTAGAGCTCGAGCAGGTACCAGTCGGTGCCGAGGAAGCCGGGCACGAGCACCGCCGCCGCGCCGTCGCCGCGGGGCACGCCGCACCCGTAGAAGACGGGCGAGGTGCGCAGGGCGAGCCAGTCGAGCCCGGCCAGACCCTCGCGCCAGATCGGCACGGGAGCCGGCCGCTGGTCCCGCGTGAAGCCCGGGGACGACGGCGCTGTCGCCATGGCCCGATGCTATCATCTCCACATGATTGCCGCCGTCCTTCGTGGGCCCCGCGCGCTCGCCGTCACGAGCGTCCCGTCGCCCACCCCGGGCCCGAACGACGCGGTCATCCGGGTGACCGCGGCCGGGCTCTGCGGGACTGACTACCGGATCTGGACGGGGGAGCGGCCGGTGCGCTATCCGCTCGTGATGGGCCACGAGTTCGTCGGCACGGTGGCGGCGGTCGGCGGTGCGGTCCGGAACATCGCGGTCGGCCAGGCGGTGGCGGTCGAGCCCAACTACTCGTGCGGGAGCTGCGCGCTCTGCCGCGAGGGCAACCGCAACCTGTGCCTCTCGCGCGTGGCGGTCGGCATCGACGTGGACGGGGGCTTCGCGCAGGAGGCGACGGTGCCGGCCCGCTGCTGCTGGCCCGCGCCCGCCGGCCTCTCCACCGAGCGCCTCCTGATGGCCGAGCCGCTGGCGGTCGTGGTGCGCGCGGTCGGCCGCGCCGCGCCGGCGGCGGGAGAGACCGCGGCGGTGCTCGGGGTCGGCTCG
>DATFGS010000293.1:0-11035 GCA_035249225.1 Candidatus Methylomirabilota bacterium
CGGCGAGCGCGGCCGCCTGCTCGGCGGCGATCTCCTCGCGGTGGCGATGGAGGTCCACGCGCGGCGGCTCCTCCTCGACGAACCGGTTCACGCCGACGATCACCCGCTCTCCGGCCTCGATCTGCCGCTGGTGCTCGTACGAGGCATCGGCGATCTGCTGCTGGATCCAGCCGGACTCGATGGCGGCGATCACGCCGCCCTTCCGCTCGATCTCGTCCAGGAGCGCTCGGGTGCGCGCCTCGATCTGGGCGGTCAGCGTCTCCACGTAGTAGGACCCGGCGAGCGGATCGATCACCTCGGTCAGGCCCGCCTCGTGGGCCAGCACCTGCTGGGTCCGCAGGGCCAGGTTGACCGACCGTTCGGTCGGCAGGGCGAGGGCCTCGTCGTAGGCGGCGGTGTGCAGCGACTGGGCTCCGCCCAGGATGGCGGCGAGCGCGTTGAGCGTCACCCGGATGAGGTTGTTCTCGGGCTGCTGGGCGGTGAGCTGGCTGGCGCCGGAGCCCGCCCCGGTCCGGAACGCCCAGCTGGCCGGCTGCTCGGCCCCGAAGCGCTCGCGCATGAGCCGCGCCCACAGGCGGCGCGCGGCCCGGAACTTCGCGGCCTCCTCGAACAGATTGGTGCCCGCGGTGAAGTTGAAGGCGAACCGGGGGGCGAAGCGGTCGACGGCAACCCCGCGCTCGACGGCCGCCTGCACGTAGGCGGCCGCGTCCGCGAGGGCGAAGGCCATCTCCTGCACCAGCGTTCCGCCCGCCTCCCTCATGTGATAGCCGCAGACGTTGATGAAGTTCCAGCGCGGGAGGTGCTCGGCGCAGTACTCGATCACGTCGGTCACCAGGCGGAGCGAGGGCCGGGGCGGGAAGATGTAGGTGCCGCGGGCGATGAACTCCTTGAGGATATCGTTCTGCGTGCTGCCCGAGAGCCGGTCGCGCGCAAGCCCCTGCCGATCGGCCAGCGCCACGTACATCGCGAGGATCACGGCGGCGGGCGCATTGATGGCGTTGGCCGGGCTGACCTCCGCCAGCGGGATGCCGTCGAAGAGGATCTCGAGGTCTCGGAGCGAGCTCACCGGCACGCCCACGTTGCCCACTTCCCCCCGCGCCCGGGGATCGTCCGAATCGTAGCCGTGCTGGGTGGGGAGGTCGAAGGCGACGTTGATCCCGGTCATGCCCCGCTCGAGCATGTAGCGGAACCGCCGGTTCGTCTCCCGCGCCGTCCCGAAGCCGGCGTACTGCCGCATCGTCCAGAGCCGGCCCCGGTACATCGAGGGATAGATCCCGCGCGTGAACGGATAGTGCCCCGGGAAGCCGAGGTCCCGGAGGTAGTCGACGTCCTGGCCGGCGACCTCGGCGGGCGTGTAGAGCGCCTGCACGGTCAGATCGGGATCGTGCTGAGACGCGCGCGGTCCGTCCCCGCCCGCTCTCGCGGCCCGCGCGGCCTCGGCCTCCCAGCGCCGCCGGGCGTTCCGGATCTCCTCGATCGGCTCCTGATCGAACATCTCGCGGTCTCCTCGGGAGCGGTCAGAGACGATGGCCGATCGCCGCCCCGTCCTGCATCGCTTCGAAGGCGGTTCGCGGCACCGCGCAGTCGCCGATGTCGAAGACGGCGGGACCGCCGAGCCGCGCCTTGAGTGCCTCGCCGAGGTCCACCGCCGGCACCATCGGTCTGGTCGGCACCACCAGGTCCAGGTCGCGGAGCTTCACGTCCTCCCCCGCCTGCCGCACGAGCGCGCCGTCCGGATAGAGCTCCTCGACCGTCGCGCCGAGGAGGACCGTCACGTTCCGGCGCGCGCGCAGGCCGGCGACGTGCTGCCACCGGGGCCTCACGCCCAGCTCGGCCGCCAGCTCCCCGCCGGGCTCCACGACGATGATCTCGGCACCGCGCTCCGCGAGCACGTGGGCCACCCCCACGCCCAGCATGCCCCCGCCGATGACGAGCGCCCGCTTCACCGGGCCGGCCTCCCGCCCGAGAACCGTGAACGCGTCCACGGCCCGGCTCTGCTCGATGCCCGGAAGGGCCGGGACCCCGGGGCGGGCGCCCGTCGCGAGCACGACCACGTCCGGTTGCCGGGCGACGACGGCGTCGACCGTCGCCTCGACTCCGAGGTGGATCTGGGCTCCCGCGCGCTTCGCCGCCCCCGCCAGGTAGGTCGCCAGCCCCGCCAGGTCCGCGCGGCCGGGAACCAGGCGGGCCAGCAAGAGCTGCCCGCCGGGCTCGCTCGCCCGCTCGAGCACCGTCACCGCGTGCCCGCGGAGCGCGAGCACGCGCGCGGCCTCGAGACCCGCCGGGCCGGCGCCGACGACGAGCACGCGCTGCGGCCGCGGGGTGCGTCGGATCGCGTGCTGCCGCTCCCGCCCCGTCTGCGTGTTGGCCAGGCAGAGCACCGGCTCGTTCTGCCCGAGCAGATCGCTGCACTTGAGGCAGGCCACGCAGGAGCAGATCTCGTCCTCGCGGCCCTCGGAGCTCTTACGCGGCATCTCCGGATCCGCGTGGAGGGCGCGTCCCAGGGTCACGAAGTCGGCGTCGGCGGCCTCGAGGATGTGCTCGGCCACGCTGGCGTCGCTGATCCGGCCCGCCACGCTGACCGGGATGCCCACGTGGCGGCGGATCTCGCGCGCCAGCGGGACCAGACAGCCCTGCGCCATCTCCATGGGCTGGACGATCCACGGGGCGGACTCGTAGATGCCGGCCGAGACGTCGATCAGATCGATGCCCGCCGCCTCCAGGCGCGCCGCGATCCGGCACGCGTCCGCGAGCATGAGGCCGCCGTCCACGTGCTCGTCGGCGCTGAGCCGGTACAGAAGGGGGAAGCGGTCACCCACCACCCCGCGCACCGCCGCGATCACCTCCAGGGGGAAGCGCAGGCGCCGCTCGAAGTCGCCGCCGTACTCGTCGTCGCGGCGGTTGGCGTAGGGCGAGAGGAACTGACCCACCAGATAGCCGTGCGCCCCGTGGATCTCGACGGTGTCGAACCCCGCGGCCACGGCGCGCCGGGCGGCCTCCGCGAAGGCGACCACGAGGGCGCGGATCTCCTCCGCCCCCAGCGGGCGCGGCACGTCGCCCCCGGTCACCGCCGTGCACGGCACGGCCGACGGGGCCACCGGCTGGGTGCCGGTGACCGCCGAGGAGGTCTCCCGCCCCGCGAACTCGAGCTGCGCCCCGACGAGCGCTCCGTGCCGGTGGCACGCCTCGATGAGCCGGCGGTAGCCCGGCACCAGATCGTCGTCGTGGATGCCGAGCTGGTAGCGATGGTTCCTCCCGGCCGGGTGCACGTACATCGACTCGAGCAGGATCAGCGCGGCCCCCCCGGCGGCCCGCGCCTCGCAGTAGTCGATGTACCGTCGCGTGACCGCGCCGGTCGGCAGCGCGAGGTTCTTCTCCATGGGCGCCATGACGATGCGGTTCCTGAGCGTCAGGGAGCCGACGCGCCCGGCCGAGAACAGGCGAGGGTATCTCACCCGTCGGGCCCGGCCAGGCGCCGCCGGCCGAACACGGGCTCCCCGTAGGGCAGTGGCGGCAGCTCCCACGTGCCCACCCCCGGCGGGCGGATGTCACGGTCCACGTGCACGTCCAGAACGAACGGGGCGTCGGCCCGGATGGCGTGCTCGAGCGCGCCGGCCAGGTCGCCCGGGCGCTCCACGCGGATGCCGTCGGCGCCGCATGCGCGGGCCAGCGCCACGAAGTCCGGATTGATCAGCCGGCCGTCCTTCTCCCGGACGAAGCTGGTCGCGATCTCTCGCTTCGCGAGCATCCCCATCTGGATGTCGCGGATGCCGCCGTAGGCGAAGTTGTTCCAGATGACCCAGACCGCGGGGATGTCGTACTCGACGGCGGTGCAGAGCACGTCCGGGCGCATCATGAAGCCGCCGTCGCCACAGACGGCCACGCAGGGCCGGTCGGGCGCGGCGAGCTTGGCCCCGAGCACCCCGCACACGCCGAATCCCATCGCCCCGAAGCCCCAGCTGTTGAGGAGCGTCTGCGGGCGCCGGGCCGCCCAGAACTGGACGATCCAGTTGTGGTGAACGCCGACGTCCGGCAGGATGATCCCGTCGTCCGGCATCACCGCGCGCAGCGCCTGGACCACCCGCTGCGGATGGATCGGCTCGACCTCGCTGTCCCGCTGGGGAGCGATGAACCCCTCCCACTGCGCGCGCCAGTTGGCGATGTCGGCCAGCCACGCGTCGCGCGCCGCCGCCCCCCGCCTCGTCGTCTCGGTGGCGTCGAGGAGCTGGCGCAGCACGGTGCGCGCGTCCCCGACGATGCCGAGGTGGACCGGGTAGTTGCGGCCGATCTCCTCGGCGTCGATGTCGACGTGGATGAGGCGGGTCGGGGGGATGTTGAACGAGTAGCCCGGGATCCAGGAGCTGCTGGAGCGGTCGTCGAACCGGACCCCGAGCGCGAGGAGCACGTCGCACGTGCGCGCGGCCTCGTTGGCGTGGAAGACGCCGTTCCGCCCGACGAAGCCCAGCGCCAGGGGATCCGTCATGTCGAGCGTTCCGAAGCCATTGGGCGAGAAGATCACCGGGATCCGCAAGCGGCGGGCGACGGCGGTCAGCTCGGCCGCCCCCTCGGAGAGGGTCACGCCGTGGCCCACGTAGATGAGGGGACGGCGCGCGTCCCGCAGGAGCTCGACCGCCCGCCGGATCGCCTCCGGGTCCCCGCCGCTGCGCGAGCTGATTCCCGCGCGCCAGTCGCCGGGCTCGGACAGCTCGACGTCTGCCGGCTCCTTGAACACGTTGAACGGCACGTCGAGGTTCACGGGGCCGGGCCGTCCCCCCAGCATGGTGGCGAAGGCCTGCCGGAGCGCGGTGGGCAGCATGTCGGTGCGCGTGGGCTGCCAGCTCCGCTTCACGTACGGGCGGATGACCGATGGGAAGTCCGCCTGGAAATGCCGGTACGTCTCCTGGAAGGCCGCGCGGTTGAACTGCGAGGTGGGGACGTTGCCGGTGATGGCGAGGAGCGCGGAGGAGTCCATGAAGGCGCAGGCCAGCGCGATGGGCAGGTTCGCCGACCCCGGCCCGCACGAGGTCAGCGTCGCGACCGGGCGGTGCGCCACGCGGAAGTACGCGTCGGCCATGTGTCCGGCGGTCTGCTCGTGGCGCGTCGAGATGGTCCGGATCGCGTCCGTGCGGTCGTAGAGGGCATCGAGCAATCCCACGTTGCCGTGCCCACAGAGGCCGAAGACGTACGGCACCTTCTCGCGGGCCAGGTACTCGACGATGAGCTCGCCGCCGTTCATGGAGCGCTCTCCGTGCCATCATTCTCCGCGCCCGCGGACGGCGCGGTCATGCACTGCGCATCGATCTCCGGCCCGGCGGATGGACCCGGGTCACGCCTCCACGATCTCGGGCTCCACTCGGACCGGCGTCGAGAGAGAGGCCGAGATCAGGCAGGTCTTCTCGCACTTCTCCAGGACCCAGAGCGCCCGGCCGCGATCGCCTCCCGGCGCGAGCGTGACGCGCGGCCGGAGCACGATCCCGGTGAAGCATGTGACGCCGTCCACGCGATCCAGCGTTCCCTCGCCCGACAGGTCGAGCGAGGTGAACTCCACCTTCGAGGCCCGCGCGACGGCACGCAAGGTGAAGAGGAAGCACGTCTCCACGGCGGCCAGCAGCAGATGCTCGGGACTCCAGGCGTCCCCCGGCCCGTCGTAGTCCAGCGGCGGGGCCGACTTGAGATCGGGCAAGCCGGAGGCAGACAGCGCCGCGTAACCGGCCGGGCCACCGGCGAGTCGCACGTCGTAGTGATGGGGCAACGGCTTCATCGACTCCTCGTGGTGCAGCGAGCGTGCCAGTCCGATGAGCCACGCATGCTTCCCGCGGGCTCCGGCGAACGGATGAAAAGTCGGGGACTTGAGCCCGACCGAGCGCGGTGCAGCTCCCGGGATTCGACCGCGGCACGGGGGCGCCCGGGGCATCCGCGCCTCACTGTCCCTGGGCCTTGCCGCTGAGGACGCCCTTCCAGTCGCGGAACACGTCGACGTCGAACCCATCGGGATAGTTCAGGTAGCCCGGTAGATGTCCCTTCTGGTCGGTGGCTCCGTACTGCCAGATGACATCCTTCGTCCGGCGGTCGATCACGAGGACGCGCTCGCGCAGGTCGTCCGCCACGATGATGTCGCCGGTGCCCGGCAGCTCCCGGGCGAGCGAGGGATGATCGAGCATCTTCTCGCCCGCCTTCACCTCGTACTCCCACGTGACCCGCCGGCTGGCGGGCTCGAAGATGACGACCCGCCCCGGCTTCGAGAAGTCGGCCACGATCACCTGCCCGTCTCCGGTCGGGAAGGCGTCCGAGGGGTAGCGGACGCGGGGGGCCTGCACGCTCCAGACGACCTGGCCCGCGCGGGTGATGCGCGAGATCCAGGACCGCTGGATCTCGGTCACCAGGATGTCGCCGTTGTCGAGCGGCGTCACCCCGTTCGGGTAGGCGAGGTAGCGCGGGGGGTCGTGGCGGCACACCCCGGGCTTGCCCCACTCGGTCACGATCTGGTTGGTGCGCGGGTCGATGATGAGCACGCGGCAATTGCGAATGTCGGCGGTGATGAAGGTGCCGTCCTCGAGCAGGTGGGCGTCGTCGGGATAGTTGAACAACCCCGGCCCGCTCCCCCTGACGTCCGGCGCCCCGTACGTCCAGACCAGCGCCCGGTTCTCGTAGTCCACGATGTGGACGTCGTAGTTGTCCTCTTCGCTCACCGCGAGCCGGCGGCCGTCGGGTGAGAAGTTGACGTCCTCGTTGCCGCGGTAGATCCCGAGGTCGGGCGAGGGGAACTCCCACACGATGCGCTTGTCCGGCGTGACCTCGATCAGGCGGTTGTTGCGTCGGTCGGCGATGACGATCGGATACGGCAGCGGCTTGCCCCACGACGGCACCGGCGAGCGCCGCGACCCGGTCACCGGCGGGATCGGGGGGAGCACGACGCCGCTCCGTACCATGCCGGCGCCGAGCATCTCCTTCGTCACGACCACGCGCGTCCCGGCTGCGCCCGCCGAGGCCCGAGGGCCCGCCGCCACCGGGGAGCCTCGAAGAAGCGCCGCGATTCCCGCCGCCGCGGTGAGGAGCACGTCGCGCCGATTCA
This sequence comes from Candidatus Methylomirabilota bacterium, assembly GCA_035249225.1. Taxonomy (GTDB): domain Bacteria; phylum Methylomirabilota; class Methylomirabilia; order Rokubacteriales; family CSP1-6; genus CAMLFJ01. The sequence continues at coordinate 7,073 of DATFGS010000293.1, forward strand.
TGGAGTGAATTCTCCCGCGAGTGACCGCCGGTTCTTATGACCCGAGTCATATCCGGCCGAGTCGCGACGCATGCTCCGGTTGCCCCAGCAAAACAGGCCGATCGCCCTATGGACAGTCGAGCCGGGGCGAGCCATGGTCGATGTGAGGAGGGACCGGCCATGCTGATCGGAGATCTCCCCGTCGTCGTGTACCTGGCTCTGCTGGCCGTCGTCGTCCTGCTCTTCGTGCGACATCACGGCCTGATGCGCGGCCGGACCCGAGGGGTCGTCCGCACCGTGTGGTGTCCGATCCAGGACCGCAAGCTGACCGCCGAGCTCGAGGAGGAGTTCTGGGACGGCCGGCGCGTCGAGGTCAACCAGTGCTCGGCGTTCTCGCCCCCGGCGGCCGTCACCTGCGGCAAGGCATGCCTCCGGCTCACCGAGCGACCACGGCCGGCGCCGATCTCGGGCGTTCCCCTGCTCTTCTGAGGCGGACCGGCGCCTAGCCGGACCGGGGCGCGTCACGGTCCGGCCCCACGCCCACCGGCGCGGGCGCGCGGTTCACGATGAGCTGGAGCAGCTTCCCGAACTCCTCCCTCGGCCGCGCGCCCAGCAGCGGGTCCTCGTTCGCTCGAAAGGCGGCGTCGATCGGCTGCCAGTCCGCCTCCGTGAGCATCCGCTCGGCGAGCGGCAGGACCACGTCCTCCTCCATCCGCACGTGCCGCCAGTAGAACTCGACGTATTCCTCGACGGCCGTCGCGAAGGCCTCCACCGCCGCCGCCCCGCCCACCCGGCACCGGGACAGGAGGTAGCGCAGGTCCCGCGTCAGCTCGTCGCCCCGCGCGTGGTCGCGCTCCAGCACATCGAGCGCCTCGTTCGCGTCGGCGCAGCGGCGACGGAGGGCCGCGAAGAGGTACGCGTCCTCCTTGGGGTGGTGAAAGCGATCGGAGAAGCCCTCGATGTAGTCGAGGATCAGGGTGAAGAGCTCGTAGTCCGGCGCGCGCCCGCGATCGCGCGCGTCCCGGGCCAGGGTCCGGAGGCTTCGGGTCACCGCGGACAGCGAGCCGTGCTCTTCCCGGATGATCGACAGCGCTAGCGCCATGGTTGCCCTCCCCAGACGATCACCGCCGCCCGCTTCTGGAACGGGGCGATCCATTCGCCGCCGCGGCGCTCGAGCCGCTCCCGCAGGAACGCGGCGAGGTAGGTGCGGGATCTCGAATCCGAGAGCCCGAGGTACGCCATCCAGAACTCGCACGCCTCCGCGAGGTCGGCGAAGGGTTGATCGGAGCGGTACTCGATCTCGGTGACCGCGGGGCGGATCCCGAGCGACCGGAGCGCGCCCACCGTGTCGTCGGCCTCGCAGCGGCCGGCGTAGGGACGGCCCAGCAGGACCGGGTACAGCTCGCGGTAGAAGAACTTGTCGCCGCCCTGGGCGGCGGTGACGTCCTTCACCAGGACCACGAGGCGCCGCGCCACCCGCCCGACCTCGCGGAGGAAGGCCGAGTCGGCGCGGAGCAGGTTCCCCACGTGGGCGCAGAGCACGAGATCGTGGGGCCGCACCCGGACCTCGCCCCACGCGGCCTCCTCCACCGCCACGTTGTCGAGCCCGGCCTCGGCGGCCCAGCGCCCGAGCTCGCGAGCCATCGCGGGCGACGGCTCCCGCGCGGTCACCGAGCGCAGCCGCCGGGCGAGCGGGATGGCGAGCGCGCCGCAGCCCGCGCCCACGTCGAGCCCGGTCCGGCAGGCGTCGAGCCGGGGACCGACGGCCTCGAGCACGCGGGCGGCGTAGTCGCCGCGCTCCGCGGCCCGCCGGTACCAGGCCGCGGTCCGGTCGGTCCAGATGGCCGACCGCGGGCCGTCGCGTCGCGACCATCCGTCCGCCCGCGGGAGCGTGCTATCCTCCCCCGCGTGTCGCTCCTCGTCCGCTGGCTTCACGTGCTCGCGGCCATCACCTGGATCGGCGGGATGCTGTTCATCGCGCTGGTCCTGGTGCCGAGCGCCCGCCGGCTGGAGGATCCCACCCTGCGCACGCGCCTCATCCAGGAGACGGGCCGGCGCTTCCGGACGATCGGCTGGCTCGCGCTCGGCGGGCTCGTCGTGACCGGCCTGCTCAATCTGTGGATGCATCCCGTCCTGCTCTCCTCCCCGCGCTTTCACTGGAAGCTCGGGCTGGTGGTGCTCGCCCTGATCCTGAGCGCGTTCCACGACTTCGTCCTGGCGCCCCGCGCCGGCGCCCCCGGCGCCGACCCCTCGGCCCGGGTGCGGGCATCGTGGGTCGCCCGGATCAATGTCCTGGTGGTGCTGGTCATCGTCGCGCTGGGCCTGTCCCTCTTCAGGTAGCCGGCTCCGACTCCTTCAGCTCCCGGATCACCGCCTCGAGCTGCCGCGAGGTGTCCCGCACGTACTCGTAGAGATGCTTGTGCATGAGCGCCAGCGTGAGGGCGTGCCGGAGGGCCCGCGGCCGCCGGCACGCCGTCTCGAGGCACAGCGCGAGGGTCAGCCACGCCCGCCGCGGCGAGGCGCGCAGCAGGCAGGTCCACAGGATGCGCCGGAGCACCGTCAGGTCGTCGCGCCCGGCGAGCGGGCGCGATCCGCGCAGGCGGCCGCGGTTCAGGATGAGCGCCATCGCCCGCCGGCGGTAGTTGCGGTAGCCGTACAGCCGGCGCAGGAGCGCTCGGTAGCCTTCGTAGAGCTCCCGCCGCGACATGCCCGCCGGGACGATGTTGGTGAAGACGAACTGATCGCCCACCGACTCGGCGATCAGCCGCCCGGTGGCCTTGAGCCGGGCATGGAGCGGCGTCTTCGGCATCGCATTCAGCATCCCGGTCATCGAGATGGGGATCCGGGCCTCCTGGATGAACCGGAACTGCTCCTCGAAGATGGACGGATCGTCGTTGTCGAACCCGACGATCATGCCGGCCATCACCTCGATCCCGGCGGCCTGGATCCGGTGGACGGAAGCCACGATGTCCTCGCGCATGTTCTGGGACTTGTTGGACTCCGCCAGGCTGGCCTTGCGCGGTGATTCGATGCCCACGAAGATCGTGGCGAAGTGGGCCCGCTTCATGAGCGCGAGCAGCTCGTCGTCCTGGGCCACGTTGAGGCTCGCCTCGGTCATGAACTCGACGGGGTAGCCCCGCGCCTCCTGCCACTCGGCCAGCGCCCGCAGCAGCTCCTTCGCCTCCTTCTTGTTGCCGATGAAATTGTCGTCGACCACGAAGATGTTCGGCACGCCCAGGCGGTGGATCGCCTCGACCTCGGCGAGCACCTGGGCGACCGACTTCGTCCGCGGCCGGCGGCCGTACATCACGATGATGTCGCAGAACTCGCAGCTGAAGGGGCAGCCCCGGGCGAACTGGATGGTCATGCTGCGGTAGCGGTCCGCCTTGAGGAGGTCGAAGCGCGGCCGCGGGGAATCGAGCATGCTGGGCCGGTCGTCCTGCCGATACTCGGCCTGCGCCCGCCCGGCCTCGAGGTCGCGCAGGAACCGGGGCCACGTGTACTCGGCCTCGCCGACGAAGACCGCGTCCACCCGGTCCCGCAGCTCCTCGGGACAGAGCGTGGCGAACGGCCCCCCGACCACCACCAGCTTCCCGCGGCGGCGGAACGCGTCGGCCAGCTCGAGGATCCGCCGCTTGTGGACGACGTAGCCGGTGAGTCCGACGACGTCGACGTCCGTCTCGAAGTCGACGCGCTCGACGTTCTCGTCGCAGAGAGCAACCTCGTGCGGCGGCGGCGTCAGCCCGGCCACCGTGGGCAACGACAGGTTCGGAAACACGCAGCGCTTCCGGAGGCTGGGCAGCACCCGGTCGAACGTCCAGAAGGACTCCGGGTTCTTCGGCGCGATGAGGTAGATCTTCAGCTCACCCTCCACGCCCACTGGCGGCTCGCGATCCATCGGCGGTAGCCCGGGCAGCTCTGGTACCGGCCCGCCGTGCACCGCGAGGCCAGCTCGGCGCGGGTGGGCACGCGTACCCGCCCGCT
>DATFGS010000294.1:0-1003 GCA_035249225.1 Candidatus Methylomirabilota bacterium
CCGTCGGCGGAGGCGTACTGGACCTTCTGCCACACCTCGGCCAGCTCCACGAGGGGCTCGAGCACCTCGGGGCGCTCCTGATTGAGCGTGGTGAGGTCGAGAAAGCCCTGCACGCGGTCCGTGTCGTTCACCGAGGTGACGATCACGGAGCCCATCATGCCGCCCGGCATGTTCTGATCGACCCCGGCGCTGTTGTTCGGCAGCGCCTGCGACTCCGCGAGGCCCAGGATGTCGGCTTGCTCGGGGACGGGGAGCGCGGCGATCTTGTCCTTGAGCTCGCCGAGCGCGATCACGTACCAATGCGTGAAATACGGCTGCCGGTCGAGCTGCGGGATGTCCTCGCGCCCCACGCCGAACGCGGACGGGTCCACGGGCGCGGTGCGCACGGCCCCGCGAGGGCCCGGAATGATCTTCACGAGCAGCGTGCCGTAGACGGCCGCCCAATCCACGTAGCCCGCGAAGTCCACGTCGGCCCCGCAATCGCGCCACGCCTGGGAAAAGGTGTCGCGCGCCACGTCGAGCTGCGGCAGGAGCGCCTGGCGCTCGGACGGCGACACGCCGATCCAGAAGCGCGCGGACTCCGGCGCATAGATCATGCTCGAGAGCAGCTCGACGTGGCTATGCAGGCGGTTGAAGAGCGCGGGGAGGCCGCTCATCTCGCATCCGCGCAGGTACCAGTGGCGCAGGAGGCGGTACTGCTGGCGGCGCTTCTCGCGGGAAGCGCTGCAGCGCTCGATCATCGTGCCCAGCGCGGTCGGGGAGTCAGCCATGGTTAGCCGTCTCGGCTCCCGGCGCCCGGCCGCGGCGCCCCGAGGGAGCGGATGATGGGAAGGGACACGCCCTGGGAGGCGCCGACGGCGCCCGGATGGTTGCGGACGGCGCCCAACGCGCCCGCGCCGCCGATCTTGAGGACCGGCGTCTCGGCCTTCGCCGCTTCGGCCGCCTTCGCGGCCTCCAACTGCGCCGGAATGGTCGAGGATTCGAGGATCTTGTCGTGGGCGCG
>DATFGS010000295.1:0-1274 GCA_035249225.1 Candidatus Methylomirabilota bacterium
GAGGTTGTTGCCGAACTGGTACTTGCACATCTTGCCCTTGATGGTCAGGAAGTTCTGGCCGAAGAAGCTCACGATCACGTCGTTCTTGCAGCCGACCTCCGCCATCGCGATCCCCTCGAAGCCCACGATGGCCCCGACCAGAAACGCGGCCTTCTCCACCTCGACCAGCTCGGTGGCCTTGCGCTTGGCCACCTCGGGCTTGAACTCGGAGTCGCGAATGACCGTCTCCACCTTCCGGCCCATCACCCCGCCCGCCGCGTTGACGTCCTCGATCGCGATCTGGGTCGCGGTCAGCATCTCCTGGGCCTCGAGCGCCATCGGCCCGGTCATCGGGACCACCACGCCGACCTTGACCGCCTGCTGGCCGAGGGCGAGCCGGTTGACGAAGGGGAAGCCGGAGACCGCGCTGACCGCGCCGGCTCCCGCGAGGGTCTTGAGCATCGTTCGCCGCGTGGTCGGATTCATGGTGGGTCTCCTCCGCTCTGAGGCGCGAGATGTGACGCTGACGCGACTGCCTTATAACACGCGCGCGACGACGGCGTCCACTCCCGGCGCCCGCGGCGCTGTGGTAGGCTCCGCCTGGAGATCGGCCTTGCCCAGGGACCTGCACGTCGGCCTCATCCTCGCCCTCACCATCCGCGGTCTGGCGGTGACATCCTACGAGGACATGCGGAGGGTGGCCGGGCTCGCCGAGGAGCAGGGCTTCGACTCGATCTGGCTCTGCGATCACTTCCTCACCCTGGACCCGGACGCCTACGTGGACGACGCGGGGATCGCGGGCCGCGGGGCTCCGCGCGCCCGCGAGGCGGGGCGCAGCTCGATGCCGCTGCTCGAGTGCTGGACCGCGCTCTCCGCGCTCGCCCGCGACACCACCCGGCTCCGCCTCGGCACCAGCGTGCTCTGCCACTCCTACCGGTCGCCCGCGGTGCTCGCCAAGATGGCGGCGACCCTCGACGTGATCAGCGGGGGGCGGCTCGACCTCGGGCTGGGCGCCGGGTGGTTCGAGCAGGAGTACCGCGCCTACGGCATCCCGTTCCCGCGCATCGGGGAGCGCATCGACCAGCTCGCCGAGGGCGTCGAGATCATCCGGCGCATGTGGACGGAGGCGCACCCGCGCTTCCAGGGCCGGCACTACACGATCGACGGGGCGGTGTGCGACCGCCCCCGGTGTAGCGCCCGCGCCCGCCCATCTGGATCGGCGGTGAGGGCGATCGCGTGCACCGCGTGGCCGCGCGCGCCGCCGACGGCGTCAACGTTCGCTGGTGGGGCCCGAA
>DATFGS010000296.1:0-1530 GCA_035249225.1 Candidatus Methylomirabilota bacterium
GGATCACTTCGGCACCCTGATCAACTTCGCCATCGCGGACAGCGAGGCCGCCGCGCTCGCGATGGCCCAGCCCTACGTCCCGCGCGGGCGCGTGGACGAGGCGACGATGCGGCAGTGCACCGCCTTCGGGCCGGTGGAGCGGCTGGTGGACCGCGTCGAGGAGTACGTCAAGGCGGGCGCGTCGAAGTTCATCCTGCGCCCGCTCTGCCCGCCGGATCACATGCTCGACCAGCTCGCGCGCATTGCCGATCGGATCTGCCCGGAGTTTCACCGCCGCTGAGCTTCGCCTCGTTGCGGCCGACGCGGCCGTATACTGCAGCCATGCGCCAACTCTCCGTGCTCGCGCTCGCCAGCCTGCTCTGCCTGTCCGGCTGCTCTCTCATCACGCTCGATTTCCAGCCCAAGATCCGCCCCCTCGAGGAAGAGACGGTCGAGGGCAAGGGCTCGAGCAAGATCCTGCTCCTGGATCTCTCCGGCGTCCTCTCGGAGGACCTACCGAGCTTCTCGATCGGGGCGCCCCCGCCGCGGGTTCCGCTGCTGGCCCGGGTGCGCGAGGAGCTGCGCAAGGCGGAGGAGGACGAGCGCGTGAAGGCGCTCATCGTGCGGATCAACAGCCCCGGCGGCACCATCACCGCCTCCGACATCCTCTACCACGAGCTGCAGGCCTTCAAGACGCGCAAGAAGGTGCCGGTGATCGCGGTCATCATGGACGTGGGCGCCTCCGGCGGCTACTACGCGGCGCTCGCCGCCGACACCATCGTGGTCAACCCGACCACCATCACCGGGAGCATCGGGGTGGTGATGATCACGGTGAACGCGCAGGGCCTGCTCGAGAAGATCGGGGTGGCGCCGCTCGCCATCAAGTCCGGGCCGATGAAGGACGCGGGCTCGCCCTTCCGCTCCCTCACCGAGCCGGAGCGCGCGGTGTTCCAGGGCATCATCGACGACATGTACGGGCGCTTCGTGGGCCTGATCGTGCAGTCGCGCCGGATGCCGGAGGAGCGGGTGCGCGGGCTCGCCGACGGCCGCGTCTACACCGCTGACCAGGCGCTCCGCCTCGGGCTGGTGGATCGCATCGGCTACCTCGAGGACGTGGTGGCGCTCGCGAAGGAGCGGGCCGGGCTCGACCAGGCGAAGGTCGTCATGTACCACCGCCCGAAGGAGTACCGCGCCAACATCTACTCGCTGACCCCGCCCCCGACCTCCGCGGAGAGCACGCTGGCCCAGTTCGCGGCCGCGTTCGGCGGCGGCGGGCCCCGCTTCCTCTATCTGTGGTGGCCCTGAGCTGCACCTAGCACGCCGTCGATCGCCGCCCGGACCTTGTGGCCGAGCGCGGCCGGGCTGAAGGGCTTCTGGATGAACAGGGTGCCGGGGTCCAGCACCCCGTGGCGCACGATCGCCTCGTTGGTGTAGCCCGACATGTACAGCACCTGCATCTCCGGCCGCAGCGGCCGCAGGCGCTCGACCAGGGCGCGCCCGCTCTGCCGGGGCATGATGACGTCGGTGAGGAGCAGGTGGATCGGCCCGCCG
>DATFGS010000297.1:0-4770 GCA_035249225.1 Candidatus Methylomirabilota bacterium
GGCCGGCGCGGTGGGCGACCCGCCCGCGGGCGCCGGGCGCCCCGCCCGCTCGTAGGCGGTCAGCGCGGCCGCGATCAGGGCGATCTTGCGGTACCGGCCGGCCGCCTCCGGCCGGTCGGCCGCGAGCAGGCGATCCATGAAGCCGGTGGAGAGGCGGCCCGCCGCGAAATCGGGGTGCGCGATGATGCGCTGGAGGATCGGGATCGTCGTCTGCACGCCCGCCACCGTGTACTCGCCGAGCGCGCGGGTCATGCGCGCGATCGCCGCCTCGCGGTCGGCGCCCCAGACGATCAGCTTGGCCATCAGCGTGTCGTAGAAGCGCGGGATCGTGCAGCCTGCGTAGACGCCGGTGTCGTCGCGCACCCAGGGCCCGCCCGGCGCCCGCAGCCCCACCACCTTGCCGGGCGACGGGATGAACGAGGCGAACGGATCCTCCGCGTTGACGCGGCACTCGATGGCCCAGCCGTGCAGCGCCACGTCGTCCTGGCCGAAGCCGAGCTTCTCCCCCGCCGCGATGCGGAGCTGGTCCCGCACGAGATCGCGCCCGGTCACCAGCTCGGTCACCGGGTGCTCCACCTGCAGGCGCGTGTTCATCTCGAGGAAGTAGAAGTCGCGCTCGCGGTCCACCAGGAACTCGACGGTGCCCGCGTTGACGTAGCCGACCGCGGAGGCCACCCGGCACGCGGCCTCGCCCATCCGGCGCCGCATCTCCGGCGTGACGAAGGGCGACGGGCTCTCCTCCACCAGCTTCTGGTGCCGGCGCTGGATCGAGCATTCGCGCTCGCCCAGGTACACCACGCCGCCGTGCGCGTCGGCCAGCACCTGGATCTCGATGTGCCGCGGCTCCTCCACGTAGCGCTCGATGTACACCGCCGCGTCGCCGAAGGCCGCGCCCGCCTCCGATCGCGCGGCCCGCAGCGCCCCCGCCAGGTCGCCGGGCGCGCGCACCAGGCGCATGCCCTTGCCGCCCCCGCCCATCGCGGCCTTCAGCATGACCGGATAGCCCACGCGCTCGGCCACCCGCGCGGCCTCCGCGTCGTCCGAGACCGGCTGCTCGGTGCCCGGGACCACCGGCACGCCCATCTTGATGGCGACGCGACGGGCGGCTATCTTGTCGCCCATCGCCCGGATGGCAGCGGGCGGCGGCCCGATGAAGGTCAGCCCGGCGTCCAGGCAGGCCTGGGCGAACGTCGCGTTCTCGGCCAGGAAGCCGTAGCCCGGATGCACCGCCTGGGCGCCGGTGGCGCGCGCCGCGGCGATCAGCTTGTCGACGACGAGATAGCTCTCGGTGGCGGGCGGCGGCCCGATCGGCACCGCTTCGTCGGCGAGCAGGACGTGAAGCGACTCGCGATCGGCTTCGGAGAAGACGGCGACGGTCTTGATGCCGAGCTCGCGGCACGCCCGGATGACCCGGACGGCGATCTCGCCGCGATTCGCGATGAGGACCTTCTCGAACGGGGCGCTCACGTTGCGAGCATGATAGCAGCTAAACCCGCGCCCCGGCTGACTTATCTTACTTATCGAGCGCCTTCACCGCCTCCTCCACGAACGACGTGTCCACGATGGACCGGAGCGGCAGCGTCCTCTTCATGAACCCGTTGGCCGTCCACCACGCCATCTGCCGCTCGATGTCGGTCACGAGCAGCCGGCCATTGCGGTCCTGGAACGGGAACCCGAGCCGGATCACCTCGGGCCGGGCCCCCGTGTACTTGGCGGTGATCTGCACGACCTCGTCGTAGCCGGGCCCAAGCATCAGCCGGCCGTCCTTCTGGATGAGCGCGGCGTCGTGGTAGTGGCGCGAGGCCTTCACGTAGCCCTTCATGAAGGCCACCGCCCGGGCGCGATCGGTCGCGAGCTTGCCCGAGTAGAAGATCGTGGCGATCTGCCAGGGATAGAGGTCCCCCGCCCACGCCATGATCTTGCCGAAGCCCTGGGCCTCCGCGGCGCCCGGGAACGGCTGCGGCACCAGGATCGCGTCCACCTGCTTGCCCTTCAGCGCCTCCATCGTGGCCGGCATGGCCTGGAGCGGCACGATCTTCACGTCGGAGAGCGTGAGCCCGTCCTTCTCGAGGATATTGCCGATGTGGTAGTGGAACGTTGAGCCGATCTGGGTGACCCCGATCCGCTTGCCCTTGAGATCCCGGATGGAGCGCAGCCCGCCGCTGTCCCACAGCTCCTTCTGCACCACGATGGCCACCAGCGGGTACCCGGGCCACTCGCGGCCCTTGTCGGCCACGATCCACAGCTTCTCGCCGCCCAGCACGATGTTGTAGAGGGCCGCGGTGAGGCCGGTGGCGCCCACGTCGAGCTGGCCCGCGGCCAGCGCGATGGCGATGGGGGCCGCGGCCTGGAAGTAGACCAGCTCGGGCTCCACGCCGAACTCCTTGAAGTACCCCTTCTCGACGCCCACGAAGATCGGCGCCGACGAGGTGAGCTTGAGCACGCCGATCTTGAGCGGTGTGGGGAGGGGCGCCGGGGACTGTGCGTGCACGTCGGGCGGCAGTGCGATGCCGGCCGCGAACGCCGCGAGAGCCAGGACCAGCCGGGAGAATCGTCGCATCGGGAGGCCTCCGATCAGGTGTGACGCCAGCGGATCACCGCGCGCTCGAGCCCGCCCAGGGCCCAGTGCGAGAGCACCCCGAGCAGCGAGAGCACGACGATGCCGACCATGAGCTTGGTGGTTTCCATGAGGTTGCCGGACTGGAGGATCAGGAAGCCGATGCCCGCGTCGGCCGCGATCTGCTCGGCGGCCACCAGCAGGAGCAGCGCGATGCCCGCGCCCAGCCGGAGGCCGGCGAAGACCATCGGCAGAGCCGAAGGCAGGATGACCTTGCGGATCACGCTCCACCGCCCCGCGCCGAAGGAGACCGCGGCCCGGATCAGCAGCGGGTCGGCCTGGCGGACGCCCGAGTAGGTGTTGATGGCCATCGGGAAGAAGACGCCGAGCGCCACCACCGCCACCTTGGAGGCCTCCCCGATGCCGAGCCAGAGGATCAGCAGCGGCAGCAGCGCGATCTTCGGGATGGGGAACGTGGCCGCGATGATCGGCTGCACCACCGCGTCGGCCAGCGAGAAGAATCCCACCGCCACGCCCACGCTGATGCCGGCCAGCGCGCCGACCGCGAAGCCCCAGGCCAGGCGCTCCAGGCTGGTCAGCAGGTGCACGTGGAGCTGGCCGGACACGGCCATGTCCCAGCCCTCCGCGAGCACGCCGATCGGCGATGGCAGGAACAGCGACGACACGAGCCCGGTGCGCGTGACGAGCTCCCAGCACACGAGCAGGCCCGCCAGCGCGAGGACGCGCACCGCGCGGTGATCCGGCCGCCGGAGGAACGCGGTGCGATCGTCCACGACGTGGCGCTCCACCGTCATCGGCCGCGCTCCGCCACCGCGTCGCCGTCGAGCAGCGCGGCCTGGGCCTGGGACTTGATCAGGCCCCAGATGCGATCGGTGGCCTGGATGAAGGCGGGATCGGCCTGCTGGCGCTCGTCGCGCGGGCGCGTGAGCCGGATCGGCACGGTATCGAGCACCTCGCCCGGCCGCCGCGACAGCACGATCACCCGGTCGGCCATGAACACCGCCTCCTGGATGTTGTGCGTGACGTAGAGGATGGACTGCCGCGTGCGGGCCCAGATGCCGAGCAGCTCCTCCATCATCAGCGTGCGGGTCTGGGCGTCCAGCGCCGAGAACGGCTCGTCCAGCAGCAGGACCGCCGGCTCCACCGCCAGCGCCCGCGCGATACCGACCCGCTGGCGCATCCCGCCCGAGAGCTGGTGCGGGTACTTGGTCTCGAAGCCGGCGAGGCCGGTCATGTCGAGGGCGTGTCGCGTGCGCTCCGCCCGTTCGAAGCCCGAGATGCCCAGCTCCTCCAGGCCGAACTCCACGTTGGCCCGCACGGTACGCCAGGGAAACAGCGCGAACTCCTGGAACACGGTGGCCGCCATCGGGCGGCCCTCGCGGGCCTCGCCCTCGTAGTAGACGCGTCCGGAGCTCGAGGCCAGGAGACCGCCGATGATGTTGAGCAGGGTGGACTTGCCGCAGCCCGACGGCCCCAGCAGGGCCACGAACTCCTCCGGCTCCACCGTGAAGTCCACCTGGCTCAGCGCGACCACGTCGCGGCCGCGACGGTCCCGGTAGGTCTTGCCGACGCGCTCGACGACGACCCGCATCCTAGCGCCGCCGCAAGGCGAACCGCTGGATCTTGCCGGTCGTGGTCTTGGGCAGCTCGGCGACGAAGTCGATCCAGCGCGGGGACTTGTAGCCGGCCAGGCGCTTGCGCACCAGCGCCTGCAGCTCGGCGACGAGCGCGTCGGTGCCGGGCTGCCCGTCGCGCAGCACGCAGTAGGCGTGGGCCTTCGTGAGCCCGTCGGCGTCCCCCCGGCCGACCACCGCCGCCTCGAGCACCGCCGGGTGCTCGCCCAGGCACGCCTCGATCTCCACCGGCGACACCCACAGGCCACCGACCTTCAGCATGTCGTCACCGCGGCCGCAGAAGTAGAAGTAGCCGTCGGCGTCCTGGTAGAACATGTCCCCGGTGCGCAGCCACTCCCCCTGCATGGTGGCCCGGGTGCGCTCGTGGCGGTTCCAGTAGTACGCCGCGGTGGAGTCGCCCTTGATCAGGAGCTGCCCGGCGAACCCCGGCGCCACCGGCCGTCCCTCGTCGTCCACCAGCCGCGCTTCGTAGCCCGGGATCACGCGCCCGCTCGACCCGGGCCGCGCCTCGCCCGGCCGATTGGCGATGTAGTCGTGCAGCGCCTCGGTGGAGCCCAC
>DATFGS010000298.1:0-2034 GCA_035249225.1 Candidatus Methylomirabilota bacterium
GAGCGCGGCGGGCGGCTCCGGGAGCGCGCGCGCCGCGCGTACCGCCTCGTCGAGGCCCGCCCGCGCGACCCCGACCGCGCGCGCCGCGATGTTGATCCGCCCGGCCTCGAGCCCCGACATCACGTGCTTGAAGCCGCGGCCCTCCACCCCGCCCACCAGGTTCGCGGCCGGGCAGGGGAAGCCGTCGAAGACCAGCTCCGCGGTGTCCACGCCCTTGTAGCCGAGCTTGGCGATGGACTTCACCACCTCGAGGCCGGGGGCGCCCTTCTCGACGATGAAGCAGGACATGCCCCGGTGCCGGGGCGACTCGGCGGGGTCGGTCAGGGCCAGGAGCGCGAAGGTGTTGCCCTCGCGGCCGTTGGTCACGAACATCTTCGAGCCGGAGAGCAGGTAGCGATCGCCCTCGCGCCGGGCCACCGTGCGGATCGCCTGCACGTCCGAGCCGGCGTGAGGCTCGGTGAGACAGAGCCCGCCCCGGGCCTGTCCGCTCGCGAAGCGCGGCAGCAGGCGAAGCCGCTGCTCCTCGGTGCCGTGGTTGAGCACGATGAGGGCGGCCATGGTGTGGCTGTTGATGACGCCCGCCAGGGACATGAAGCCCCGGCAGAGCTCCTCGATGATCTGCGCGTAGGTGGTGACGTCGAGGCCGAGCCCGCCGTAGTCGGTGGGGACGAGGGCCCCGAAGAGGCCCAGGCGCTTCATGCGGTCCACCAGCTCGCGCGGGTACCGGTCGGCGTGCTCGAGGGCGGGGGCCGCCGGCATGACGTCCCGCTCCACGAACTCGCGGACGGAAGCCACGAGGGCGGGGGCGCGGCCGGCGGTGCGTTGACTCAAGGAAACCTCGCGTCGAGACTAGCAAAGCCTGCGCGGCCATTGCAAGGCTTCGCCCTCGCTACGCTCGGCGGCCGGGCCCGGATCGCGCTTCTTCTTGGTCGGGGTTGCCTGGCCCGGTATGCTGGAGGCATGAACTTCACCGTCGCCAGCTACAACATCCACAAGTGCGCGGGGCTCGACCGCCGCGTGGATCTCGATCGGATCGCCCAGGTGCTGGAGGAGATCGACGCCGACCTGGTCGGCTTGCAGGAGGTGTTCCGCCCCCAGGCCCTGGGCCTGGCCGAGCGCCTCGGCCTCCAGGTCGCGATGGGGCCCACGCGGGAGCGGGACGGCCTGCCGTACGGCAACGCGGTCCTCACCCGTCTGGCCATCCGCGGCAGCCGCACGTTCGACCTCTCCCAGCCCGATCGCGAGCCCCGCGGCGGCATCCGCCTGGATCTCGAGATGCCCCGGGCGGAGGGGCTCCTGCACGTCTTCAACGTGCACTTCGGGCTCAAGATCCGCGAGCGGGCCGAGCAGGTCCGCATGCTGGTACGGGAGCACATCCTGCACGACGAGCTGACCGGCCCGCGCGTCGTGGTGGGCGATCTCAACGAGTGGTTCCCGGGCGCGGTCGGGCGCACGCTGCGCCGCGAGCTCAGCGGGCCCCGCATCCGCCGCACGCATCCCGCGCCGCTGCCGATCTTCCCGCTCGATCGCATCTACTGGGACCGCGGCCTGGGCGCCGACGGCTTTCACGTGCACCGGAGCCGCCTGGCCCGCGTGGCGTCGGATCACCTGCCGGTGGTGGCACGGCTGCGCCTCCAGGCCACGCCCGCCTGATCCGAATACCGACGGATTGTTGCCGGGGGGTGCCGCGCTTTGTATGCGGAGCGATCGGGGCAATCTTGCACGGTTTTGGAATAGGACAAGGAGATCAATGACTTATCGACCACTGATCACTGGCAAGCGCCTTGCTCTCCTACTGGGCTGTCATGGCGGACAACGAGACGAGGGGGGAGCACGTCGCGCTGATCGGATCGTCACCGGCCGCCTGGCAGGCGACCGAGCCGGGGCCCACGCGCCTGCCCTCTCGGGCCCTCGTGGTGGACGACTCGCTGGTGGTCGCGGAGGTCGTGACCACGCTGCTGCGCCGGACGGGCTGGACGGTGGACGTCGCGACGAGCGTGGACGCGGCGCTGGAGCACGTGCGCGGCGTGCCCT
>DATFGS010000299.1:0-12433 GCA_035249225.1 Candidatus Methylomirabilota bacterium
CTCGGGCATCGGCCTCGCCACCGCGCGCCTGTTCCGCCGCGAAGGCGCCGGGGTGGCCATGCTGGACCGCGACGAGGCGGCCCTGCAGAAGGCGCAGGTCGACGGGGCGACGACGCTGGTGTGCGACGTCGCCGACGAGCGGCAGGTGCGGACCGCGGTCGCGCGGGGCGCCGCCGCGCTGGGCGGGCTCGACGGCGTCGTCAACAGCGCGGGCATCGACCTGATGCGGCCCTTCGAGCAGATGACCGCGGAGGAGTGGGGGCGGATCATGGCGGTCGACCTCACCGGCCCCATGCTCGTGTGCCACGCCGCGCTCCCCGCGATGAAGCAGGCCGGGCGCGGGACCATCGTCAACATCGCCTCCGGCGCGGCACTGCGGCCGCTGGAGCAGCGGACCGCCTACTGCGCCGCGAAGGCCGGGCTCGTCATGTTCGGTAAGACCCTCGCGGTGGATCTG
The DNA here is from genome assembly GCA_035249225.1 of Candidatus Methylomirabilota bacterium. Classification (GTDB taxonomy): domain Bacteria; phylum Methylomirabilota; class Methylomirabilia; order Rokubacteriales; family CSP1-6; genus CAMLFJ01. Next base: position 458 of record DATFGS010000299.1, read on the forward strand.
GCCGCCTACCACATCCGCGTCAACGCGATCTGCCCCGGCATCATCGACACGCCGCTCTTCCGGTCCTCGTGGGAGGGCGCGGCCGATCCGGAGGGCGAGCTGGCGCGGATCCTGGACCGCTACGTGATCCGGCGGCCGGGAGAGCCGGAGGAGATCGCGCAGGCGGCGCTGTACCTCACCAGCGACGAGTCGTCGTTCGTGACGGGGACGGCGCTGGCGGTGGACGGCGGCCGCACCTTCCACTAGCGCGGGGCTAGCCCACGAAGACGCCGCCGGAGGGGTGCAGGATCTCGCCGGTGAAGAACGCGGCGTCGTCGGAGGCGAGGAAGAGCGCGGTGGACGCGATCTCGTCCACCGTGCCGTAGCGGCCCATGGGCGTGAGGCCCATCGCCCAGCGGCTCCGCTCGGCGTCCCCGCGGAGCGCCGCCGTCATCGGCGTCTCGATGAAGCCGGGCCCGATGGCGTTGACCCGGATGCGGTGGCGGGCCAGCTCCTGGGCCAGGCACTTCGTCGCCATCCAGACCCCGGCCTTGCTCACGCTGTACGCCCCGCCGGCCGACGGCATCTTGGACATGATCGAGCCGAGGTTGATCAGGCTGCCGCCGCGCTGGTGGGCGACCATCCAGCGCGCGGCCGCTCGGTTGGAGAAGAGCACGCCGTAGAGGTTCACGTCGATCACCGCGCGGAACCCCTCCGTCGGGATGTCGAGCATCGTGTAGGGCTTGGCGGTCTGCGGGTCCGGTCGCGGGCTCCCCACGCCGGCGGCGGCGACCAGCACGTCCACCGCGCCGAAGGCCTTCACGCAGCCCGCGATCATCGCGTCGTTGGCCGCCTCGTCGGTGGTGTCGGTCCGCATCGCGAGCGCCTTGCCTCCGGCGGCCTCCACGAGCCGCGCGGTCTCGGCGGCCGCGGCCTGGTCGAGATCGGCCGCGCACACCTTCGCTCCCTCCGCCGAGAACCGCAGCGCGCACGCCCGCCCGATGCCGCTGCCGCCGCCGGTGATCACCGCGACCTTGCCCGCGAGTCGTCCCGCCATCTCGTCCTCCTCGTCTCAGATCATCCAGCGGCCGCCGTCGATCAGGATCGACTGGCCGGTGATGTAGCGCGCGTCGTCGCTGGCCAGGAACGCCACCACCCCGGCCACGTCCTCCGGCTCGGCCACGTAGCCCATCGGCACGCTGGTGCGCACCTTGTCGATGACTTCCTTCGGCAGCCGGTCGTGCGCGCGGGTGCGGATGGCTCCCGGGCACACCGCGTTGACGTTGACGTGGAACGGCGCCAGCTCGCGCGCGAGCGAGCGGGTGAAGCCGACCACGCCCATCTTGGCGGCGGCGTAGTCCACGAAGCCGACGTCGCCGTAGAAGGCGGACTCCGTCGACATGTTGACGATGCGGCCGCTCCGGCGGGCGCGCATCTCCTCCACCACCAGCCGGGTGGCCCGCATGGTCGCGACCAGCGAGACCTCGATGACGAAGCGCCACGTCGCCTCCTCCGACAGGTGGAACTCGCTCGCGCGCTCGCGGGCGGACTGGCCCACGTTGTTGAACAGGATGTCGATGCGGCCGAAGCGCCGCCGGATGGCCGCGAAGGCGGCCTCCACCGCGCCCGCGTCGGTCCAGTCCGCGGTGATCGCCAGGACCTGCCGGCCGGCCGCCTCGATCTCCCGGGCCATCGCCTGCAGCGGGTCGCCCTCCCGGTCGACGACCGCGAGGTCGGCGCCCTCCCGGGCGAGGCGCAGCGCGCTGGCCCGCCCGATGCCGTTGGCGGCTCCGGTGACGAGGGCGATCCGATCCGTGAAGCGGCCTGCGATCATGGCGTGTCCTCTATATGTCGACTATATGTCGACGGGATCAGACGAAGCGGTGGAACCCGATCCAGCGCTCGGCCACCGCGAGGCCCAGGCCGGTGAGCACGATGAGCATGGTCGAGATCGCGGCGATGGACGGGTCCACCCCGTACTCGATGGCGGTGAAGATCTTCACCGGCAGCGTCATCTGGCCGGCTCCCAGGAGAAAGATCGACACCGGCACGTTGTCGAACGACACGATGAAGGAGAAGAGCGCCCCGGCCGCGACCCCGGGCCGGATGAGGGGCAGCGTGACCGTGAAGAACGCGACCGGCCCGCTCGCCCCCAGCACGCGCGCCGCGTTCTCGAGCTCGGGATCGGATCCCTGCAGGCTCGCGGTCACCGCCCGCACCACGTAGGGCACCGTGATCACCATGTGGGCGAGGGCCAGCCCCACGAAGGTGCCGTTCACGTGGACGAGCGCGTAGAACTGCAGGAGGGCCACCCCCACGACGACCCCGGGGAAGACGAGCGGCGCGTTCAGCAGCGCGGCGACGCCCGCCCCGCCCCGCACGCGCCGCCGGATCAGCGCGAAGGACGCCGCCACCCCGGTCCCCACCGAGCCGACGGTCGCCACGAGCGCGAGCAGCAGGCTGAACACGATGGCGTGGACGTACTCGGGATCACCGAGCACCTTGGCGAACCAGGTGAGGGTCAGACCCCGCGGCGGCACGGTCAGGTACGAGGTGCGGCTGAGCGACGCGAGCGCGATCACCACCACCGGCAGCATCAGGAAGCCCAGGACGAGGGCGACCCACGCCCGCAGGAGCCACGTGCGCAGCCGCGCCGCCGTCACGCGCTCGCCCCCGTGCGCCGGGCGAGGCGGCCCGAGAGGTAGACCAGCACGAGCACCATGGCGGTGAGGAGCAGGGACTGCGCGGAGCCGGCCGGCCAGTTGAGCCGCTGGAGGAACTCGTCGTAGATCAGCGTGGACATCACCTGGTAGGTCGGCCCGCCGAGCAGGCGGGGGGTCACCAGCGCGCTGATCGTGAGGACGAAGACCAGGATCGAGCCCGAGAGGATCCCGGGCGCCGACAGCGGCAGCGTCACGCGGAGGAACGCGCTGCCCCAGGAGGCGCCGAGCACCCGGGCCGCGTCCTCCACGTCGCGCGGGATGTTCTGGATGGCGCCGATCAGCACGAGCACCATGAACGGCAGGAATATGTGGGTGAGCCCGATCATGAGCCCGGCGAAGTTGAACAGGAGCTTCACCGGCCCGTCCACGATCCCCAGCGCCTGGAGCGCCTGGTTCACGAGTCCGTTCTGGGCGAGCAGCGCGATCCAGCCGAAGGTGCGCACCACCAGGTTCAGCATCAGGGGGAAGACCACCAGGATCGTGAGCCAGTTCCGCCAGCGCGAGCGGGTGCGCGCGAGGAAGAAGGCCACCGGGTAGCCGATCACCAGCGTGGCGCAGGTCACCGCGAGCCCGAGCGCGAGGGTGCGGCCGATGATCTCGAGGTAGTAGGAGTCGGTCACGAGCCTCACGTAGTGGCGGGCCGTGAAGCCGCCGGTGATCCCCACCAGGGGGACGTACGGACGAACGCTGGTCGGCACCAGCATGCCCACCGGGGCCACGAACGCGACCAGCAGGAGCAGCAGCGCGGGCGCGAGGAGCCGCCAGCCGGGCCCGGGGCTCACCGCGGGCCTCCCGGCCCCGGGCCGCCGGGGAGCAGGATCACGTCCTCCGGGCTCCACTCCACGCGCGTGCGGGCCCCGCGGGCCAGCGGCGCGGCGGCCCCGGGCGCGGCGATCTCGAGCTCGCGCCCGTCGGCGAGCTGGACGACATAGTGATGGGCCTGCCCCGCGAACGCGTGGAAGACCACGGTGGCCGCGAACTGGTTGGGCCGCCCGGCCTCACCCTCCGGCGCCTCGAGGCGGATGACCTCCTGGCGGATCACCGCGTGCACCGGCCGGCCCCGCTCCAGGCCCGGGCGCGGGGCGGCCACGACCGAGAGCCGCCCGCCGTCGAGCGCGACCACCGCGGCCGGGCCGGTCTCCGCGAGGGTGCCCGCGAGGAAATTCGCGCGCCCGAGGAACCGCGCCACGAAGGCGGTGGCCGGGCGGCGGTAGACCTCCTCCGGCCGGCCGATCTGCTCCACCCGCCCGGCCTCCATCACCACCACGCGGTCGGACAGGATCAGCGCCTCGGCCTGGTCGTGGGTGACGAAGATCATCGTGGTGCCGAGCCGCTCCTGCAGCCGCTTCAGCTCCACGCGCATCTCGTCGCGCAGGAGCGCGTCGAGATTCGAGAGGGGCTCGTCGAGCAGCAGCACGCGGGGCTCGGTCACGAGCGCCCGGGCCAGGGCCACGCGCTGCTGCTGGCCGCCGGAGAGCTCGCGCGGGTGCCGGGCCCCGAGCGGGCCCAGGCGCACCAGCTCCAGCATGCGCTCGACGCGCGGCCCCAGCTCGGCGGGCGCCACCCCGCGGCGACGAAGGCCGAAGGCCACGTTCTCGAACACGGTCATGTGCGGGAAGAGCGCGTACGACTGGAAGACCAGCCCGAGGTTGCGGCGATGGACGGCCACCCGCGTGATGTCCTCGTCCGCGAGGATGATCTCGCCGCCGTCCGGCTCGACCAGGCCGGCCACCATGCGGAGCAGCGTGGACTTGCCGCAGCCCGAGGGGCCCAGGAGGGAGAGAAACTCGCCGGGGGCGGCGTCGAGCGAGACGCCGTCGACCGCGACCACCGCGCCGAACGCCTTGCGGAGCCGGCGGACGCTGAGCGCCGGCGCGGCGCCGCTCACCGCGGAGGACGCGCCCGGCGCCGCCCCGGGGTCAACGCGCGATCTCGCGCCCCCAGCGCTCGGACCACTCCGGGAACTTCCGCGCCACCAGATCGGTATCGGGGAAGAACATGCGCTGCACGAGCGGGCCGTAGGGCACGAGCTTCGCCAGGTCGGCCGGGAGCTGGACCTTCTTGTTGGTGGGCCCGGCGAACTGGGACTGCCCGAAGCAGAGCTGGCCCTCCGGCGAGAGGAGGACCGCGATGTACTTCTGCGCGAGGTCCCGCTTCTGGCTGGCCTTCGGCACCGAGACGGTGGGCACGATGCCGATCGCGCCCTCCGACGGGTAGGCCGCGGCCACCGGCACGCCCTTCAGCGCGGCCGCGCCGGTCCGGTCCGTGTACCACACCGCGAGCGCGATGTCGCCGCGCTCGAACAGCGGGATGATCTGGTCCGGCTGCGTGTACATCATCTGGACGTTGGGCTTGAGCTTCTTGATCGCCTCGAAGCCCGGGTCGATGTTCTCCACCGACCCGCCGTGCAGGCGGGCCGCCGCCATCAGGAACTGCTGGCCCGAGGTGCCCGAGATGTCCGGGATGGCCAGCTTGCCCTTCCACTCGGGCTTCCAGAGATCGGCCCACGAGGTGGGCGGCGTCTTCACCAGATTGGTGTTGTAGGTGATGATCGTGCCCGCGAACATCATCGAGACCCAGTAGGCGTCCTTGTCCCGGGAGGCGTCGTAGAGATCGTTCCAGCCCTCGATCTTCGCGGGCTCGAGCGGCTGGATCAGCCCTTCCGCCTTCGCCTGCTTGACGATCTGGCTGTCCATGTACGCCACGTCGAACTCGGCCCGCGCGCCCGCCGCGCGGAGCTTCGCCATGGTCTGGACCGAGCTGCCGAGCACGTACTTCACGGTGGACCCGGTGGCCTTCTCGAAGGCGGTGGCGTGGCACTTCTTCGAGTTGTCGACGAAGGTGCCGCCGAAGGTGGCCACCACCAGCTCGTCGGCGGCGGCGGGCCCGGCCAGCGTGGCGGCGAGCAGGCACATCAGCACGGTCAGGCGCGAGACGATCATGATCGGGGGCTCCTCCCGGGGCGCGTGGTGGCGCGATTATTCACGAGCCGCGCCGGGCAAGTCAACCGGAGATCGCGCGGCGCGACCGACGCCGACCCTTGACGCGGTCGCCTCCGCGGAGGAGTATGACCCGACGTCGCGTGGCGGATCTCGCAGGCGGCAGTTCACCGGCATCAGAGAACCCGGAGGGCGGCATGACGGACCGCACCGAGCATTCGATCCTTCCCCAGTCCGGCTCGACCCGGCGCGCATTCCTCGGAGCGGGCGCGCTCGCGCTGCTGGGGCTCGCGGCCCCGCCGCTCGCGGGGCCCGCCGCCGCCCAGACCCCCAAGCGCGGCGGCACTCTGATCATCGCCGCCGACGTCAGCCCGCCGGGGCTCGACCCCCAGAAGTCCGCCGCCGCGCACAGCTGGATGATCGCGGAGCACGTCTACTCGAACCTGCTGCGCCGCGATGCCCAGATGAACATCGTCGGCGACCTCGCCGAGTCCTGGCAGGTGGTCAACGACACCACGTTCGTCTTCAAGCTCCGGAAGGGCGTCGTCTGGCATCACGGGCGCGACCTGGTGGCCGAGGACGTGAAGTACTCGTTCGAGCGGATGCTCGACGAGAAGACCGCGTCGCCCTGGCGCTCCAACTGGCAGATCATCGACCGCATCGAGACGCCGGATCGGTCCACCGTGCGCTTCGTCATCAAGCGGCCGTTCGCCCCCTTCTTCTCCTATCTGGCCACCCCGCACTACTCGGCCATCGTTCCGCGCGACCTCGTCGAGAAGCACGGCGACCTCCAGAAGGAGACCTCCGGCACCGGCCCGTTCATGCTCGAGCGCTTCGTGCCCGACAACACGGTCGTCCTCAAGCGGAACCCGAAGTACCACGAGGCGGGCCTGCCCTACCTGGACGGGATCGAGTACCGGATCATCCCGGACGAGGCCGCCCGCCTGGCCGCGCTGCGCGCGGGCACCGTCCACTACCTCTGGTCCGTCGATCCGCTGATCGACCGCCAGGTGCAGGGCGCCGCCGGCATCACGCTGCGCGAGCCGGACGGCTACTGCGCCCAGCACGGCATGGCCTTCAACCAGACCAAGGCCCCCTTCGCGGACGCGCGGGTGCGGCGGGCCGTCAGCGTGGGGATCAACCGGCGGGAGATCATCGCCAGCGTCCTGCGCGGCCGCGGCGCCATCACGACGAAGATCCCGCCGTGCGACGCGCCGTTCGGCTACAGCGGCGACGACAAGGGCCTGCCCTACTACGCCCACGACCCCGCCCTGGCCCGGCGCCTGCTCGGCGAGGCCGGGCTGGCGAACGGCCTCGACACGACGCTCGAGGTCTCGCCGCGCTTCCCCCAGACCGTCCGGACGGGCGAGGTCATGAAGGAGCAGCTCGCGGCGGCCGGCATCCGCGTGACGCTGAAGCAGGTGGAGTGGGGGGCGGCGCTGAAGAACTTCGTGCGCACCGAGTACGAGGGCATGAGCATGATCCCGCTGGTGTGGCAGCCCGATCCCGACGCCCACGTCTACGACATCTTCCACAGCGGCTCGGCCATCAACCTCGGCAAGTTCAAGGACCCGCAGGTCGACCAGCTCCTCGACCAGGGCCGCACCACCCTGGACCGGGACAAGCGGATCGCGATCTACCGGGACCTCCAGCGGCACATGGCGGACCAGGCGTACCTGGTCTTCCCGTACGCCTCGGGGGCGACGGAGGCGCTCCGCGACACCGTCAAGGGCTACATCTCCATTCCCGGAGCGCAGCCGGGAAGCCGGAGCCGGCACTTCTTCAAGCAGGCCTGGCTCGACCGCTGAGGGGCGCCCGCCGCCGGTGAGGGCATGACCGCGTACGTCGGCAAGCGGCTCCTGCTGCTGGTGCCGACGCTGCTCGGGGTGTCGGTGCTCACCTTCCTGCTCATCCACCTGATCCCCGGCGATCTCGTCACGATCCTGCTCGGGATCACCGCGAGCCAGAACGAGCAGACCCGCCAGGCGCTGATCCACGCGCTGCATCTGGACCGGCCGCTCGCGGTGCAGTACCTGCTGTGGCTGGGCGACGTGCTGCGGGGCGACCTCGGGCACTCGCTCGTGACCGGGTTCTCGGTGCGCGACGAGCTGGTGCGGAGCTACCCGGTGACGCTGCAGCTCGCCCTGATGGCGATGTCCATCGCCCTGGCCGTCGGGATCCCGCTGGGCGCCCTCGCGGCCACCCGGGCCGGGCGCGCCCTCGACGCCTCCACCCGGGTCTTCTCGCTGCTCTTCATCTCCGCCCCCGCGTTCTTCATCGGGACGGTGGTGATCATCGCGGGGGCGCGCTACGCGCCCTGGCTGCCGACGCTCGGCCACGTGCCGTTCACCGAGAGCCCGGCCCGGAGCCTCGGCGCGATGCTGCCCGCGGCCACCTCGCTGGGCCTGGCCATCTCGGCGATCATCGCGCGCTTCACGCGCAGCAGCATGCTCGAGGTGCTGGGCCAGGACTACGTCCGGACCGCCCGCGCCAAGGGCGTGGCCGACCCCGCCGTCGTCTACAAGCACGCGCTCCGGAACGCGCTGATCCCGGTGGTCGCGATGGCCGGCACCCAGTTCGTGTACCTCATCGGCGGCGCGGTCATCATCGAGGAGGTGTTCGCGCTGCCCGGCATGGGCCGGCTCGTCGTCAACGCGATCTACCAGCGCGACTACACGACGATCCAGGGCGCGGTCCTGCTGCTGACGTCGGGCGCCGTGCTCGTCAACCTGGCCCTCGACCTCCTCTACCACCTGATCGACCGTCGCATCCTGTACGCGTGAGCGGCGAATCCGGCGGCGCGACGGGTCCCCGGACCGTTTCCCGGGCGCTGCGCAGCGGCTCGTTCCTGGTCGGCGGTCTCATCGTCGCCGGCCTCCTGGTGGCGGCGCTGGCCGCGCCGTGGCTGGCGCCCTACGCGCCCACCGCGATCTTCCCGGGCGCGGAGATCACGCCTCCGGGCCCGCGCTTCCTGCTCGGCACCGACGAGGTGGGGCGCGACATCCTGAGCCGCGTGCTCCACGGCAGCCGCGTGTCGCTCGGGGTCGCGATCCCGTCGGTGGCGCTCGCGGTGCTGACCGGGACGACCCTGGGCGTGGGCCTCGGCTACTGGGGCGGGGCCGCCGACCTCCTGGCCATGAGGCTCTTCGACGTGCTCTTCGCCTTCCCGCCGATCCTCCTGGCCATCGCCCTCGTGGCCGCCCTCGGCCCGAGCACCGTCAATCTCGTCCTCACCATCGCGGTGCTGACGCTGCCCCAGTTCGCGGTGCTCGCCCGGAGCGCCACCCTCGCGCTGAAGCCGCAGGACTTCGTCCAGGCCGCCCGCGCGCTCGGGGCCTCCCACCGGCGCATCCTCGGCGCCCACGTCCTGCCCAATCTCGCGCCGACCCTCGCGGTCCAGGCGAGCCTGAGCCTCTCGATCGTCATCCTGGTGGAGGCGGCGCTCTCCTTCCTCGGGCTCGGCACGCAGCCGCCCGCGCCGAGCTGGGGCGGCATGCTGAGCCGCGGTCGCCAGTACATGACGATCGCCCCGTGGCTGGTGCTGGCGCCGGGGCTGGCCATCATGCTCGCCGTGCTCGGCTTCAACCTGCTCGGCGACGCCCAGCGCGATCTCCTGGATCCGCGCCGGGCGGGCGCCGACCGGAGGACCCCATGAGCCCATCCGTGCGGATCGCGGCCGTCCAGGCGCGCCCGGCCTCCGACCTCTTCGACGACATGTGGAACGGCGGCGACGTCGCCCGGGCGGTCACCTTGCTCGAGACCGCGGTCCGGGCGGGCGCCGCCTGCGTCTGCTTCCCCGAGCTGTACCCGCGGGTCGGCGAGGCCGAGATGTGCGCGGCGGCCCGGCGCCTCGGCGTCTTCGTCGTGGCGGGGCTGATCGAGGGCACACGGGCGCGCTGGCACAACACCGCGACCGTGATCGGTCCCGACGGCCGCATCCTCGACCGGCAGCCGAAGTGCTTCCCGACGCAGAACGAGATCGACAACGGGGTGGTGGCCGGCAAGGGCTACCGGGTCATCGAGACCGACATCGGCCGGCTGGGCATCGTGATCTGCGCCGACTTCGCCTTCTTCTCCGAGGGGCCCGACGCCCTGGTCGAGCAGGGCGTCGACATCATCTTCAACCCGTCGTGGTGGTTCGCCCTCGGCGAGGCCTACCCCGGCACCGTCATCGGCCGACACATGCAGTACGGCAAGCCGGTGATCGGCGTCGACATCGCGGCGTGCGCGCTGAGGCTCCGGGACGCGGAGGGCCGGCTGGTGGAGCGGTTCCCCCGCGCGGGCGGCTACAGCACGGTGTGCGTACCGCCGCCCATCGCCTCGCTGCCCGAGCTCGCCGAGTGGTTCCGGAGCAAGCCCGGCGGCACCAACTCGGCGCAGGGCTTCATCCAGACCCTCGGGCCGGACGAGGGCATCCTGTACGCCGACGTGGACGTCGAGGCGGTCCGGCGCTTCCCCGGGTACTTCTACCGGGCCGCGAGCCCCTGACCCGGGGCCTGGTCCCTTGACGTCGGGCCGCTCCGGGCGGATCCTCTCGGCCATGCGCATCGTCGGGATCGAGTCGATCCTCGTCGAGGTCCCGCTGCGCGAGCCCGTCCACGGCGTGCACGGTATCACCCGCGTCCAGCGCAGCGTGCTCGTGCGCGTCGCGAGCGACGACGGGGTCGAGGGCTGGGGCAACGTGGATCCCACCTCCGGCTACTCGGCCATGTCGGCCGTGGAGATCCACGACACGGTCCGGCGGGTCGGCCCGGCGCTGGCCGGCGCCGACCCGTTCAACCTGCACCGCGCCCTCGCTCTCATGGACCGCCTCGTGGCGGGGCGCCACGAGGCGATCGCCGCGGTGGAGATGGCCCTCGTCGACCTCAAGGCCCGCGCGCTCGGTCTGCCGGTTCACTCCCTCCTGGGCGGACGCGTGAAGGACGAGATCACGTTCAACGCCTGGATCGGCACGGTACCGCCCGACCAGGCGGCGCGAGAGGCGACCGCATGGCTCGCGCGGGGCTTCCGCTCGGCCAAGATCAAGGTGTCCGGCGCGGGGCCCGACGGGATCGACCGCGTGGCCGCGGTGCGGGCCGCGGTCGGCTCCCGGATGGCCCTGCGCGTCGACTTCAACGAGAGCCTGACCCGGGCGGAGGCGGCGCCGTTCATCCGGCGCCTCGAGCCCTATGACCTCACGCTGGTCGAGCAGCCGGTGCCCCGCGACGACATCGCCGGCCTCGCGGAGATCCGCCGGGCCATCCGCACCCCGCTCATGGCGGACGAGAGCGTGACCGGCCCCGCCTCGCTCGCCGAGATCGTCCGCCGCGAGGCGGCGGACCTGGTGAAGGTCAAGATCATGAAGCAGGGCGGGCTGCTCCGCACCCTCGCCATGGTGGAGTGCGCCGCCGCCGCCGGCCTGCGCGTCGTGATCGGCCACGGCTTCGGCCTGACGCTCTCGACCCTCGCGGAAGTCGCGGTGGCGGCGGTGAGCGAGGCCGTCATCGACGGCTGCGAGGCGGTGGGGCCACTGAAGATGGCGGGCGACGTCGTCCCGGAGCCGGTGCGGCTCGAGACCGGCACCGTGCGCCTCGCGGATCATCCCGGGCTCGGCGCCACCCCCGATCCCGACGCGCTGAAGCGATACCGGGTGCCCCCGACACCAGAGGAGGATTCGCGATGAAGAACGGCTTCAAGGTCATGGACTCGGACCTCCACACGATGGAGCCCGACGGCCTCTGGGAGCGCTATCTCGACGAGCCGTTCAAGCCGTTCGCGCCGCGGTTCCTCCGCAGCAGCGTGAACTCGCCGAACCAGCCGGTCATCAAGATCGGCGAGATCGAGATCGCCGAGATGTCCAAGCGCGCGCGCACCGCGGTGGTCGGCAAGGATCTCCACCAGCGCGCCTTCGCGCGGTCGCCGCACTACGAGATCGCCCACGCGCGCGGCTACGACGCGGAGTCGCACGTCCAGGCGATGGACATCGAGGGCATCGACGTGGCCGTCATCTACGGCACGCGGGGGCGGCAGGTCTTGATGCACGACGACCTCGACCCCGAGGTCGCCGCGGCGCTCGCCCGCGCCCACAACAGCTGGACCCACGACTACTGCCAGCACGACCCGCGGCGACTGAAGTTCGCGGCCCAGCTCGCGTTCCACAACGTCTCGGCCGCCGTGAAGGAGGCGCGCCGCGCGGTCCGGGAGCTGGGTGCCGTCGCCGTCATCGGCAATCCGAACCCGGTCGGAGGCCGCCACGTCCACGATCCGGAGCTCGAGCCGCTCTGGTCCGCGATCGAGGAGCTGGGCGTCCCGGTCGGCTTCCACCCGACCGGGCAGTCCTCCCTGCGCGACGATCT
>DATFGS010000300.1:0-1069 GCA_035249225.1 Candidatus Methylomirabilota bacterium
GTTCGGCCTCTTCGGCAAGACGCTGGAGATCGCCCCCGACACGCGAATCAGCGTGGACGGCCGTGACTCCACGATCGACCAGGTCCGCGAGGGCGCCAAGGTGAAGGCATCCTACGAGACGCGCGACGGCCGCACGATCGCCACGCAGATCGAGACGATGCCGAGCGATGTGGGGATGAGCAGGCGCTCCAGCTGACACCGCTTTGCGGGGCCGGCGAAAGGAGACGCCGCATGGAGACGATGACCATCCGCCCGCGGACTCGGACGACGACTACCCGGCCAGCTCCGGCTGACGCGCGAGATCGCGCACCGGGGACGCCAGGATGACGAGGGCCTGGGCGAGGAAGCCGGCGGCCGCGACCACCAGCGCGGTCTCCGCGCCGTAGAGGCCGCCGACGAGCGCCCCGATGGCCGCGCCCAGCGGCCGCGATCCGTAGACCGCGATGTTGATCGCGGACACGCGGCCGAGCAGCCCCTCCGGCGTCACCATCTGGCGCAGCGTGGTGGTGCTGATGGTCCACATGATCGGCCCGACCCCGACCAGGAAGAAGCTGAGCCCGGCCAGCACCGGCGTGGGCATCCAGATCGTCGACACCATCACGAGCGCGGCGGCCAGCCCGGCGATGGGTCCGATCACGATCACGACGCCGAACGGCAGCGCCCGGATCGCCCGGCCGGCCAGGAGCGCGCCCACCACCATCCCTACCCCGTAGATCGCGAGCGTGATGCCGACGCCGGAGGCGGAGAGCCCGAGGCGATGCACCGCGTACGGCACGTACACCGCCTGGAGCACGAAGAACGCGGTGTTGAAGACGAACTGGGTGATCAGGATCGGCAGCAGCAGGGCGTGGCGGAACGTGAACGCGGCGCCCTCGCGCAGATCGCGCAACGGATGGCCGGCCTTCGCGGGCGGGCGCGCCGGCTCGCGCAGCCCGGCGAGCAGGAACACCGCGCCGATGGACAGCGCCCCCGCGAATCCGAACGCGGCGGCCGCGCCCGCCCAGGCGACCAGCGCACCGGCCAGCGCGGGGCCGCCCATGAAGGCCACGGTGCGCGCCAGCTCGAGTCG
>DATFGS010000301.1:0-13467 GCA_035249225.1 Candidatus Methylomirabilota bacterium
CCGGCACGAAGCCATCGGGCTCATCGTCGACCGGGCGGCCAAGTACCTCTCGCACGTGGAGGGGCAGCGCGAGGCCGAGGGCGTCGACGCCACGCTGACGGCGGCCGCGAAGCGGGGGAAGGGGGCGGCGGGTCTGGACGCCAGCCTCGAGGCCACCAATCGCGGCGCGGTCCACCGCCTCTATCTTCTCAAAGGATGGAGCGCGCCCGGCCGCCGCTGCGGCGGGTGCGGGGCGCTGCGCGGTGGGTTCTCGTGGACCTGCCCCACCTGCGGTGGCGAGATGGTGACGGTGGAGCTGGGGGAAGTGATGGCCGAGCGCGTCGTCGCCGCCGGGGGGACGGTGGAGACCATCGAGGTCCACCAGCCGCTCGCCGCGGCGGGCGGCGTCGCGGCCGAGCTGCGCTACCCGCTGTGAGTCGCGCCCCCGATCGGCCTCCCGCGGGGGCCGGCGGCCGACTCGGGTTCGCGGACGGTCGATGAGTCTCGTGATCGAATCCATCGGCGGCACGCCGGTCGCCCACCGGCGGATGGAGCTGGTGGAGCGGAAGGGGCTCGGCCACCCCGACACCATCTGCGACTCGGTGGTGGAGGCGGCCTCGGTCGCACTCGGCCGTCTGTACCTCGAGCGCGCCGGGGTCATCGCCCACTACAACATCGACAAGGCGCTGCTGGTGGCGGGGCAGTGTGTCAAGAGCTTCGGCAGCGGCGAGGTGACGCGTCCGATGGAGCTGATCGTCGGCGACCGCGCCACCGATGTCCTCGATGGGCGGCCCCTTCCCGTGGTGGAGACGGTGCGCCACGCGGTGGACGAGTGGGTCGCCGCCAACCTGCCCGGCCTGAGGGCGGGGAAGGATCTCGCCATCCGGGCCGCGCTGTCGCCCGGCTCCGAGGAGCTCCGCCGCGTCTACGCGGAGGGCCCCAGCGAGATCGTATCCAACGACACGTCCGGCGCGTCCGGCTACGCGCCGTTGAGCCCGACCGAGGAGCTCGTCCTCGCCACCGAGCGATACTTGAACTCCGGGTCGTTCAAGGCCGCCTTTCCCGACACGGGCCAGGACGTCAAGGTGATGGGCGTCCGAGACGACCGGCGCGTGGCCGTCACGGTGGCCATGCCGCTCTCGTGCCTCCACACGCGCTCGGAGGCCGCGTACTTCGCGCGGAAGGAGGAGATCCTGCATGCGCTCACGCGCCGCTTCGCCTCGGCGCCCTTCGCGATCGACTGGCAGCTCAACTGCCTCGACCGCCGGGGGCAAGGTCTCGAGGGCGTGTATCTCACGCTGACCGGGACCTCGGCCGAAGACGCCGACTCCGGCCAGGTGGGACGCGGCAACCGCGCCAATGGGCTCATCGCCTTCTCGCGACCGACGGGGGGCGAGGCCACCGCCGGGAAGAACCCCGCGGCGCACGCCGGGAAGGTCTACAGCGTGCTGAGTCACCGGCTGGCGCGTTTCATCCACGACCGGTGCCCGGCGCTGCTCGAGGTCTACGTGCACATGGTCGTGCGGATCGGCGAGCCGGTGGACCGACCGTGGACCGGTGTCCAGGTGCTCCTGCCGGCCGGCGCCACGCTCCGCGACGTGGAGGGAGAGATCCGCCAGGTCGTGGAGGTCGAGCTGGCCCGTCTGCCCGCGTTCCGGGCCGAGCTGATCAGGGGCGAGCACCCCGTCTGCTGACCAGCCGAGCGGGGTGGGTCTGTCCCACCTGAGGCGTGCATGCTCGTCCGCCCGGGACGGCGTGAGCGTCAGGTTGTCTTTCTTATCAATCCCCTACGGAGGGGTACGTCGCTTGCAAGTACATTCGCCATCATGCATGAGCGACTGGAAGAGCTCCTCGGAGTTCTGGGCATCAGCTACGAGCTCGTGCCCCACCTGGAAGCCTTCACCGCACAGGAGGAGGCCGCTCGGGCCCACGTCTCGGGCTGGTCCTGGGCCAAGGCGGTCGCGGTCAAGGACCCGGTCGGCCTCGCGCTCGCCGTGTTGCCGGCCTGCTGCACCGCCGACCTCGATCGCGTCAAGGGCCTGATCGGCCGCGGCGAGATCCGTCTGGCCAGCGTCGAGGAGATGCTGGCCGGGTTTCCCGGCTGTGCCCTCGGCGCGATCCCGCCCTTCGGCCGACTCTTCGGCATCCCCACCGCGATGGACCGGTCGCTGCTCGAGCAGCGGGACATCGTCTTCCCGGCCGGGGACCACCGGACGGCGGTCCGGATGCGCACCGCGGACTACGTGAGGCTGGCCGAGCCCCGATCGGGTCATTTCGCGGTTCACGAATCACAGGAGTTCCCGGTGCATCCGCCCGTGCGCGGCCGCACCGCGCGGACGAGCCACTAGTCGAAGGAGAGAGGACATGGCACACAAGCAGGTGCTGTTCCGTTCCGAGGCGCGCGAGCGCATCCTGCGCGGGGTCGCCGCCCTCGCCGACGCGGTCCGCGTCACCCTGGGGCCGAAGTCCAAGTGCGTGCTCCTGGAGAAGCGCTTCGGGGCGCCCGTCGTCTGCAACGACGGCGTCACGATCGCCAAGGAGATGGAGCTGAAGGACCCGGTGGAGAACCTGGGGGCCCAGATGATCCGCCAGGCCGCGGAGCGCACCGGCGACGCGGTGGGCGACGGCACCAGCACGTCCACCATCCTCGCCCACGCCATCTTCGCGGACGGCGTGCGCAACGTGGTGGCGGGGGCGAGCGCGGTGGATCTCAAGAAGGGGCTCGATCGGGGCGCGCGCGCCGCGGTGGAGGCCCTGAAGCTGCTCTCCCGCCCGGTGAAGAGCCGGCTCGAGAAGGCGCAGATCGCCACCATCTCCGCCCACAACGACCAGAGCATCGGCGACCTGGTCGCCGACGCGATGGAGAAGGTGGGCAACGAGGGCGTGATCACGGTCGAGGAGTCCAAGACGACCGAGACGCAGCTCGAGGTGGTCGAGGGGCTCCAGTTCGACCGCGGCTATCTCTCTCCCTACTTCATCACCGACCCCGAGAAGATGGAGGCGGTGCTGGAGGACGTGCAGGTCCTGCTCACCGACCGCAAGATCGGCGTGATGAAGGACCTGCTCCCGATCCTCGAGCAGGTGGCGCGCACCGGCGCCGCGATCCTGCTGATCGCGGAGGACGTCGAGGGAGAGGCGCTCGCCACCCTCGTCGTCAACAAGATCCGCGGGTCGCTGAAGTGCGTGGCGGTGAAGGCGCCCGGGTTCGGAGACCGGCGGAAGGAGATGCTCGAGGACATGGGCATCCTGACCGGGGGCCGTGTCGTCACCGAGGAGCTCGGGATCAAGCTCGAGGCGCTCGCGATGGAGGACCTGGGCCGGGCCAAGCGGGTCGTGGTGGACAAGGACAGCGCCACCATCATCGGGGGCGCCGGCGACAAGGCGCGCATCGAGGGGCGCAAGCAGCAGATCCGGGCGCAGATCGACAAGACCACGAGCGACTACGACCGCGAGAAGCTCCAGGAGCGGCTGGCCAAGCTCTCCGGCGGGGTGGCGGTCATCCGGGTCGGCGCCCCGTCCGAATCGGAGATGAAGAGCAAGAAGGAGGCGCTCGACGACGCGATCAGCGCCACCAAGGCCGCGGTGGCGGAGGGCATCGTCCCCGGCGGCGGGCTCGCCCTGCTGCGCGCGACCGACGCGGTGGAGCGCGAGGAGACCAAGTGCGAGGGCGACGAGCGCACCGGGCTGCAGATCCTTCGCCGCGCGCTCGAGACGCCGACCCGCCAGATCGCGGAGAACTCGTCGGTGGACGGCGGGGTCGTGGTGAACGAGATGCGCAAGGGCACGGGCCACATGGGCTTCGACGCCGCGCGCAAGGAGTACGTGGACCTGGTGGCGGCCGGCATCATCGACCCCACGAAGGTGGTGCGGGTCGCGCTCGAGAACGCGGTGTCGGTGGCGAGCCTGCTGCTGCTGACCGAGGCCACCTTGACCGAGGTGGTCGAGAAGAAGGACGAGCGGGCCCCGGCGCGCGGGCTCGAGGACATGTGAGGGCGGACGATGCTCGTACGCGACATCATGCAGGCCCACCCGGTCAGCGCGACCCTGGAGACGCGCCTGCCCCACCTGCTGCGCCTGCTCCAGCGGCGCGGCTTCCGCCACGTTCCGATCGTGGACGGGGGCAAGCTCGTGGGCATCGTCTCCGACCGCGACATCAAGCAGTCCATGATCTCGGCGTCCTCGATGACCGAGGGGCGTGAGCGCGAGCGCCTCCTCGACGAGCTCACCGCGGGGCAGATCATGGCCCGCGCGGTGGTCACGATCGGGCCGATGTTCGCGGTCGAGGACGCGGCCCGGCTCATGGCGACGCGGAAGATCAGCGCGCTGCCGGTGACCGACGAGGACCGGCTCGTCGGCATCGTGACCGAGACCGACGTGCTCCAGCTCTTCGTGCGCGCGATGGGAGTGCTCGAGCCCTCGAGCCGGCTGGACGTGATCGTGCCCGAGGGGACGCCCGGGGTGAGCGAGGTGGTGCGAGTGGTCGAGGAGGCGGGCGGCCGCGTCTCGAGCGTGATGACCCTCGCGATGCCGAGCGGCGAGCGGGAGGTCGTGCTGCGCCTCGCCACGATGAATCCGGGGCCGGCGGTGAGGGCGCTCGAGGCCAGAGGCTACGTCGTGAGGGATGCCGATCGCGGCGCGCCTGCGCCGCCGTGACCGCGACGAACCAGGGCATCGCGGACCGGCTCCGCGAGGCCGCCGACCTGCTCGAGCAGCAGGCCGCGAACCCGTTCCGGGTGCGCGCCTATCGCGAGGCCGCGCAGACCATCGCCGGCCTCCCGGAGGATCTCGCCCTGATCCACGAGCGCGAGGGGATCGAGGGTCTCGACGCGCTGTCGGGGATCGGGCCGCGGATCGCGGCCGCGATCGTCCAGATGCTCCGGACCGGACGCTGGAGCCAGCTGGAGCGGCTTCGCGGGAGCGTCGATGCCGAGCCGCTCTTCCGCGGCATTCCCGGCGTGGGCGCCGCGCTCGCGCGGCGGCTTCACGAGACCCTGCACGTGGACACGCTGGAGGCCCTCGAGACCGCCGCCCACGACGGCCGCCTGGCCGGGGTGCCGGGGATCGGGCCGCGGCGTGCCGCCGCCCTCCGCGCCGGGCTCGCCGGGATGCTGGGGCGCACCCGCCGCCGGCCCCGCGAGCCGGTGGAGGAGCCGCCGGTCGAGATGCTCCTCGACGTGGACCGGGAGTACCGCGACGCGGCCGCGGCCGGCCGCCTCCCCCGGATCGCGCCGCGCCGCTTCAACCCCGCCGGCCTGGCCTGGCTGCCGGTGCTCCACACCGAGCGCGATCACTGGCAGTTCACGGTGGTCTTCTCCAACAGCGCGCGCGCGCACGAACTGGGGAAGACGCAGGACTGGGTCGTCGTCTACTTCCATCCCGACCGTCATGCGGAGGGACAGCGGACGGTGGTGACCGAGACGTGGGGCCGGCTGGCCGGCCGGCGGGTGGTCCGCGGCCGCGAGAGCGAGTGTCTGGTCGTCTACGGGAGCCCGGAGAGCAGCCAGGGTGCCCCGAGCGCGAGCAGGGTCAACAGGAAGAAGGCGCCGAAGAATCCGCCCAGAGCCCAGAACGCGGGCCGGCTGACGTAGCCGCTGGCGAAGTAGATCGGCGCCGGCCCGGTCGCATACGGCGTCAGGACCCCCATGAGGCCGATGGCGTAGCACAGCAGGAGCGCGAAGGGCCGGGCCGGCAGGTCGGGCATCGAGGCGCCGGCGGCGAGAAAGACGGGCAGCAGCGCGGTGGCGTGGGCGGTCAAGCTGGCGAACATGTAGTGGGCGACGAAGAACACCGCGACGAAGAGCACGAGCCGCGTGGTGGCCGGCACCGGCGACAGATCCGCGGCCATGCGGCCGGCGAACCACGTCAGGAATCCCACCCGCTGGAGCCCCTCGGCCAGCGTCACGAGCGTGGCGAACCAGACGAGCACTCGCCAGGCGTCCGTGTAGCCCACGACGTCGCGCCACGAGAGCACGCCGGTGAGCAGCATCAGGCAGAAGGCGATGAGCGCCGCGGTGGTGGGGTTGAGCCACCGGCCGGCGAAGATCCAGAGCGCGAGAGCGAGAACCGCGATGCCCGCCATCGTCGCTTCCCGGCGGCTCACCGGCCCCATGCGCCGGAGCTCGCGGGCCGCCCAGAGCGGCACCTCGCGGCTGATCTTCACGCGGGGTGGATAGACGAGGTAGACGACCAGCGGCAGGGAGACGAAGAGCACGAGGCCGACGGGCAGGAACCCGACGGCCCAGTCGGTCCATCCGATGCTCAGGCGCGCGCGATCGCGCATCAGCGCCACCGCGAAGAGATTCGCGGCATTCGCGGTGAGGAACATCGAGCTCGTGACGCCGGTCACCGCGAAGGCCGTCCACATCAGGTAGGCGCCCATCCGCCGCCCCGTCCGCCCCGGCGAGGAATCGTAGAGGGGCGGGATGTTCTTGACGATCGGGTAGACCATGCCCCCGCTCCGCGCGGTATTGGACGGCGTGAATGGGGCCAGCACGAGGTCGGCGAGCGCGACGGCATAGCCGACGCCGAGGGTCCGGCCTCCGAGCAAGCGCACCAGCCCCAGCGCGATCCGCCGGCCCAGGCCGGTCTTCTCGTAGCCCAGCCCGAACATGAAGGCGACGAAGATGAGCCAGACCGTGCTGTGCGAGAAGCCCGACAGCGCCCATCGAATCGCATCGTCCGGGGCCGGCGCCACGAGCCCCAGGACGGACGCGGCCGTGATCCCGAGGATCCCCACGACCGGACCGGGCAAGGGCTCGGTGACGAGCGCGGCGATCACCGCCGCGAACAGGGCGAAGTACTGCCACGCGGTGGGAGCCAGACCGGACGGCGCGGGCATGAGCAGCAGCGCGGCGCCGAGAGCAAGGGGAGTGAGCGCCCGGACGACGCGAATCGCTAGCTCCCTGTCGGCATGGCGCCCGATTCTCCGCCGACCGTACGCCCGTCTTCAAGAGCCGGGCGCGGGGCTGGTGGGTCCCGGCCGCCCCAGGCGCCCCCGGATGAGGCCGGCGGACCCCAGCCCGGAAGCCCCATCCATCTGCAAAACGGGGTGTTATCGGAGGTTTGGCGGTGGCATATCGCTTGCCAACAGTCATGTCCATGACGCCCGAAGGGGAGGAGCGCGCACCGCCGTCGGGGCCGGCCCCCCACCCGCCGACCGCCGGGCGTTCCGGGAGGCGCCGCTGGCTGGTGGCCGGGGCGATCGCGCTGGGGCTCGGGCTGCTCGCGACGCTGGTCGCGCCGCGGGTCCTTTCCTGGCTTCGCCCCGCGGCGCCCACGGGACTGCTGTCGGCGAGCGGCCGGATCGAAGGACGCATCACCACGCTCACGCCGAAGAGTGGGGCCTGGGTGATGGCGCTGCACATCGACGAAGGCGAGCCGGTGCGCCAGGGGCAGCTCCTGGCGACGCTGGACGATCGGGCTCAGCGCGAGCGGGTGCGGGCGGCGGACGAGCAGGTCAAGGCGCTGGACGGGCGGCTCGTCGCGGCGAACCGCCAGCTCGGGATGACCGAGCGGCAGACCACGCTGCAGACGGAGCAGGCGGCGGCGGGGCAGCGGGAGGCCGCGGCGCGTCTCGCGCGGACGCGCGCCGACCTGACGCAGGCCGAGCGGGACGCGCAGCGCGCGGCGATCCTGGTCGCCAAGGAGCTGATCGCCCCGCAGGAGGGCGAGCACGCCCGGCTCAAGGTGGAGGTCGCGGTGAACGCGGTGAGGGAGGCGGAGGAAGGGCTGGTGAGCAGCGACAAGGCTCTCGCCCTGGCGCGCGTTGGGCTGCAGCAGGTCGAGATCCTGCGCGCGGAGCGCGACGCGCTGGCCCGGCAGCGGGCTCAGGCGGAGGCCCAGCTCGCCGAGCAGCGCAGCCACGTGGCGGATTTCTCCGTTCGCAGCCCGATCGACGGGCGCGTGCTCACCCGCACCGTCGAGCGCGGTGAGCGGGTGGAGGCGGGCACGCCGCTGTTCACCCTGGTGGACCTCGACCGCCTCTACGTGAAGATCTACGTGCCGGAGCCCAGCATCGGCAAGGTGGCGCTCGGGCAGGAGGCGCGGGTGTCCGTGGACGCCTACCCCGGCCGCGCCTTCCCGGCGCGGGTGAGCCGCGTGGCGCAGGAGGCGGAGTTCACCCCGAAGAACGTCGAGACGAAGGAGGAGCGCGTCAAGCTGGTGTTCGCGGTGGAGGTCTCGCTTCGCGAGAACCCCGACGGCGTGCTCAAGCCGGGGATGCCCGCCGACGCGGTGATTCGCTGGCAGCCCGACGCGCCGTGGAGGTGAGGGGCGACGCGGCCCTCGAGGTCCGGGGCCTGTGCCGGACCTACCGGCGCGGGCGCATCCGGGCGGTTCGCGACGTCTCCTTCGAGGTGTCGCGTGGCGAGGTGGTCGGCCTGATCGGGCCCGACGGCGCCGGCAAGACGAGCGTGCTCCAGGTGCTGGCCGGGGTCCTCCGCGCCGATTCGGGCGCGGTCCGGGTGGCCGGCGTCGACGTGATCCGGGACCCGGAGGCGGTGAAGGAAGCCATCGGCTACATGCCCCAGGGCCTCGGGCTCAACCTCTACGACTCGCTCACGGTGCAGGAGAACATCGAGTTCTTCCGCGACCTGCGCCGGGTGCCGCCGGATCGCTACGGCGACAACCGCGAGCGCCTGCTCCGGATGACCCGCCTCGAGCGGTTCCTCGATCGCCCGGCCGGCCAGCTCTCGGGGGGCATGCGGCAGAAGCTGGCCCTCATCTGCACGCTCATCCATCTGCCGGACGTGCTCCTGCTGGACGAGCCCACCACCGGCGTCGATCCGATCTCCCGGCGCGACTTCTGGTCGATCATCCACGCGCTCGTGGCGAGCCGGGGCGTGACCGTGCTGATGACCACCGCCTACATGGACGAGGCCGAGCGGTGCCACCGGGTCAGCCTCATGCACGACGGCGCGGTGATCGCGGCCGGGCGTCCGGACGAGCTGACCGCCACCCTCGCCGGGCGGGTCTGGAGCGTCCGCGGTCCGCATCCCGACGACGTGGCCGAGGTGCTGATGAAGGGGGCGGGCGCGCAGGCGGTGGCGATCGCGGGAGGCGAGGTCCGCGTCCTCTCGCGCGAGCCCGGGGGCGACCCCACCGGCGAGCTGGGTGCGGCCGGGCTCGCCGGGTTCACGGCGGCGGCCGTCCGACCGAGCTTCGAGGACGTGTTCGTGGAGCACCTGACCCGGGGGCCGCGGGCTCCGTCGACCGCCGCGCGCGGCCTGCTCGCGACGCCCGGTGCCCCACCCACCGGCCCCGCGGTGATCGCGGACCGTCTCACGTGCCGGTTCGGCACCTTCACCGCGGTGGACGCGGTGAGCCTGACCGTCGACGAGGGCGAGATCCTGGGGCTTCTCGGGCCCAATGGCGCCGGCAAGACGACCCTGATGCGGATGCTCTGCGGGCTGCAGACGCCGGCGGGCGGCGCGGCCACCGTCGCCGGCTTCGACGTCGGGCGGGCCGGCCGCACGCTGCGCAGCCACATCGGCTACATGTCCCAGCGCTTCTCCCTGTACCGGGATCAGACCGTGCTCGAGAACCTCCGCCTGTCCGCCGGCCTCTACGGCATCCCGCGCTCAGAGCGGTCGGGCCGCATCGACGCGCTGCTCGGCAGCCTGGGGCTCGAGAGCCTCGCCGACCGCCAGCCCCGGGCGCTGCCGCTGGGGCTGCGCCAGCGGCTGGCCCTCGCCAGCGCGATGCTGCACGAGCCCCGGGTGCTGTTCCTCGACGAGCCGACTGCGGGAGTGGACCCGCTGGCCCGCCGCCAGTTCTGGGACCTCGTGCACCTGCTCGCCCACCAGCACGGTGTCGCGGTGCTGGTCTCCACCCACTACATGGACGAGGCCACGCACTGCGATCGGCTGGGCTTCATGCACGAGGGGCGTCTGGTCGGCCTCGGCGGGCCGTCCGAGCTGACGGAGCGGGCGCGGGCCGAGGGCGGGCCGATGCTCTCGGTGGACGCGCCGGAGTTCGTCCGCGCTTTCACCCTCCTGCAGGCCCGCTTCCCGGACGCGATGCTGCACGGCCGCCACATCCGCTGGCAGACGCGGCAGCCGGACCGGGACGCCGACCTCGCGCGGCAGGCGCTCGCCGCGGGCGGCCTCGCCGCCACCGTCGAGACGCGGCCCCTGTCGATGGAGGACACGTTCGTCAGCGTGCTGCGCGCGGCGGGGCTCGGCCGTGCGTAGGCTCGGGGGCGACCGCGCGCTGGCCATCGCGCGAAAGGAGACGCGCGAGCTCCTGCGCGACCCCGCGTACCTCGGCCTCGCCGTCGTGGTGCCGGTGCTGCTGATCCTGGTTCTCGGCTACCAGCTGTCCCTGGACGTCAAGGGGCTCCTGGTGGCGGTGGTGGATCGCGACCGCTCGCGGTGGAGCCGGGAGTACATCGACGGCCTGGTCAACTCCGAGTACTTCCGGCTGGTCGGCGCCCTCGACAGCGCGGAGGAGGCGCGCGAGTGGATCCGGTCGGGCCGGGCCCGGGTGGTGGTCGACATTCCACCCGACTTCGGGCGCCGCCTCAGCGCCGGCGAGCCCGCCACCGTGGGCGTGACCGTCGACGGCTCCTTCCCGTCCCGCGGCCAGATCGGGGCGGCCTACGTGGCGGCGATCAACAGCCTCTACAACGAGCGGCTCCTGCGAGAGTACCTCGCGCGCCACGGCGCGGGGGACGACCGGTCGTGGCCGGTGCAGATGGAGCTGGCGGTCTGGTACAACCCCACGCTCGAGAGCAAGAACTTCATCGTCCCCGGCATGCTCGTGGTGATCCTCATGATCTTTCCGCCCTTGCTCAGCGCGCTCCTCATCGTGCGCGAGCGCGAGAGCGGAACCATCCTCAATCTCTACTGCTCCCCGGCGGGGCGGTGGGACATCCTCGCCGGCAAGGCCCTGCCGTACGTGGGGGTCTCGTTCCTCGACTTCCTGCTGATCTTCGCGGCCAGCCTCTGGCTCTTCCGCGTCCGGTTCGTCGGCACGGTGTGGATGCTGGTCGTGGGGGCGCTGCTCTACTCGGTCTGCACGGTGGGTCTCGGCCTGCTGATCTCCGCGGTGACGCGCAGCCAGCTCGCGGCCATGCTCGCCACCTTTCTCGGCGCGGTGGCTCCCGCGTTCACGTTCTCCGGCATCTTCACGCCGACCGCGAGCCTCGACGCGGTGGGCCGCTTCGTGAGCCGGCTGATCCCCGCGACCTACTTCATGGACGTGGTCCGCGGCAGCTACCTCAAGGGTGGCGGCGTCGCCCCGTACCTGCCGAGCCTCGCGATCCTGACGCTCTACGCGGTGGTCATCTACGGGGCGGCCTGGCTCGCCCTCCGCAAGCGGCTCGGCTGATGGGGAGCCGGCTCGCCGCCATGATCCGGAAGGAGTGCAGCCAGCTCTTCCGGGACGTGCCGATCCTGCTGTTCGTGATCTGGGCCTTCACCGGGGCGGTCTACACGGGAGGGCACGGCATGGGGGCCGATCTGCGGGACTACCCGGTGCTCGTGCTCGACCTCTCGCGGACCGCGGAGAGCCGCGAGCTGATCTCGCGCTTCCGCGCGCCGTACTTCAAGATCGTCGGCCACGCGGGGAGCGACGCGGAGGTGGTGGGCGCGCTCGACGGCGGCCGCGCGAGCCTCGCCATCGTGATCCCCCCGGACTTCGCGCGTCGCGCCCAGCGGGGCGGCGCGCGGTTCCAGGTGATCTCCGACGGCAGCCAGTCCATGTCGGCGACGATCGCGGGCGCCCACATCGCCAGCATCGCGGCCCGCTACAGCGTCGAGCTGCTGGAGGCCCGCCTGGGCGGGGCCGGTCTCGGGCGGGTGCCGCAGGTGGACGCCCGGGTGCGCGTCGAGTACAACCCGAACCTCGAGGAGGCCTGGTTCTCGGGACTGCTGGAGGTCCTGAACCAGGTCACCATGATCGCCATGCTCCTGGCCGCCGCCGCCATGGTGCGGGAGCGCGAGCACGGCACCCTCGAGCATCTGCTGGTGAGCCCGCTCCGGCCGTGGGAGCTGTTCGCGGCCAAGGTCGTGCCGGTGGTGGCCCTGGTGCCGCTGGCCGCCCTGGGCTCGGTGTTCGGCATCGTCCACGGGGTGTTCGGCATGCCGATCCGCGGGAGCGCCCTGCTCTTCTACGTCGTCTCCCTCGTCTACGTCTTCGCGCTGGCGAGCCTGGGGCTGGCCGTCGCGATGCTGGCCCGCAACCTCGGTCAGGCGATGCTGCTCCTGCTCCTGATCCTGTACCCGATGATGCTGCTCTCGGGCGCGTTCACGCCGCCCGAGAGCATGGGGCCGGTCATGCGCTACGCGGGCCTCGTCTCTCCGGTGCGCCACTACGTGGACTTCGGCTACCAGGTCCTCTTCAAGGGCAACGGCCTCGCCGACGTCTGGCCGGACGTGCTGGGCGTCCTCGCGCTGGGTATCGTATTGTTCACGATCTCGATCCGGCGCTTCGCGCGCCTCGCGCGCTGACGCGGGCGCGGCTAGTCCTCCCGGTTGCTGACTCGCGGCCCGCCGCTCACGTACAGGGTCTCCCCCGTGATGAAGTTCGCGCGGTCGGAGGCGAGGAAGATCACCGCCCAGGCCACTTCCTCCGGGCGGCCCAGGCGCTGCAGCGGCACCTCGCGGGCGGCCTGCGCGATCATCGCGGGAGTCTTCCACACCTCGAGCACGCCCTCTGTCTCGGTGGGCCCCGGCGCGACCGCGTTGACCGTGATCCCGTGCTTGGCCCACTCGGCGCCCAGGCTCTGGGTGAGGGCCGTGACGCCCGCCTTGGCCGCCGCGTAGGCGGCCATGCCGCGCGAGCCGGTCCGCCCGGCGACCGACGTGATGTTGATGATCTTGCCGGCGCGCTGCGCGATCATCACGCGTCCGACGGCCTGACAGCAGAGGAAGACCCCGGTGAGGTTCGTCCCCACCATCGCGTCCCATTCCTGGCGCGGGAGCTGGTCGAGCGGGGCGCGGATCCGGTACCCGGCATTGTTCACCAGGAGATCGATCCGGCCGAACTCGCGCACCGTCTCGGCGACCACGCGCTCCACCTGCGCGGCATCGCGCACGTCGCACGAGATCGCCAGGGCGCGGCGCCCGAGCGCTCGCGCGGTCTGGGCCACCGCCTCGAGCGGCTCGAGCCGGCGCCCGCTCGCCACCACGTGCGCGCCGGCCCGGGCGAGCTCGACCACGATGGCGCGGCCGATTCCCTGGCCGGCGCCGGTCACGATCGCGATCCGATCCCGTAGTCCTCCCGGCCCCGAGCCCTCGTCGGTCATCGTCGTGGACACCGCGCTGACTGTACCAGACCGCGGCCCGGCGGGGTGGGACACCCGTGCCGCAGCGTACCACGACGCGCTACCACTTCACGTCGCGGATTCCGAGCCAGTAGCCGAGGTGATTGACGAGCACGTGGCCGGCGACGCTCAGCAGCACGATGGTGACGACGTCGGCGCCCGACAGCGCCGCTGCGCCCCAGACGAGCGCGAGCGCGCCCAGCACGAAGTCGATCTGGTCCCAG
>DATFGS010000302.1:0-12673 GCA_035249225.1 Candidatus Methylomirabilota bacterium
TTCCCAACCAGCTCAACAACTCGCTGGTCTTCCCGGGGCTCTTCCGGGGAGTGCTCGATGTCCGGGCCCGGGCCATCACCGACGGGATGGCGAAGGCGGTGGCCCGGGAGCTGGCGGCCTTCGCCGAATCGCGAACGATCGGTGATGACGACATCCTCCCTCGGATGGACGAGTGGGAGGTGTTCCCCCGGGTGGCGGTCGCGGCCGGTCTTGCCGCCCAGGGGGAGGGCATCGCGCGCCTGACGAAGAGCCGGGAGGCGCTCCACCGGGAGGCCGCCCGGACAATGCGCGAGGCGCGCGAGGCCGTCGGCGTGCTCATGCGGGAGGGCCTGATCGCCCCGCCGCCTGGCTCGTGACCGGACCCGGAGGCATGGGACTCGCGCGCCTCATCTGAGGACGGAGAGACCCAGAGGTCACGCCCGGGTGACGGCTAATGCCTTGGTTCGCAAATCGTCGCGGCCGCCGGCATCTGGCAAGCCGGTTGCACTCTACCCGGATCGGGGAGCCGACTGTCGAGCGCGGCATCGAGGAGACGCCATGAAGGTCAAGGACGTCATGACCAAGGATCCGATCACGATCGACCCGGAGGCCGCGGTGGGCACGGCGCTGGACGTCATGCGCACCAAGCACATCCGGCATCTGCCGGTGGTGGACGGCACCGGGACCTTGATCGGGATCGTCACCGATCGCGATCTCCGCCACGCGGCCCTCGCCCCGGCGCTGGACGAGTACCTGTCGGTGCGGGCTCACCGGCGAGCCCGGCAGATGAGCGAGACGCTGGAGAACCTGCGGGTGAAGGACGTGATGACCTGGGCCGTGGTCACGACCGGTCCGGAGGCCCCGCTGACGTACGGCGCGCTGATCATGTTCGAGAGCCGCGTGGGAAGCCTCCCGGTCCTGGAGCACGGGCGCATCGTCGGGATGCTCACCGAGCGGGACGTGCTGAAGGCCCTGTTGTTCGAGGGCAAGGTCGCCGAGCAGAACGGCGGCTACATGTGGTAGCGAGGAGGGGGACGTGATGGCAAGAGCCAAGGGGGCCCGCGTCGGGAGCGCGAAGCGGGGGCGACGCTCCACCAAGGCGGGTCGGCCGCCCAGCTCACCCGTGATGGCCCCGCGGGTCCGCCGTCGGCAGAAGAGCGCCCGGGCCGCGTTCCGCAAGGACACGACGATTCACCAGGCGGCGGAGGGGCCGCGCGTGATCTGGGGCGTCACCAAGCCCAAGGTGAAGAAGGGCTAGGGGAGACGATCGTGGCGACCAAGCGAATCTTGCTGGCGATCGACCAGTCGCCGCGCGCGGATGCGGTCGCGGCCATCGCGGCCGACACCGCCCGGGGTGCCCACGCGACGGTGCGGTTGCTGCACGTGGCACCCGAGCCATCGGCCGTCCAGGACGCGCATGGCCGTGTCGTGGTGTACGCGGATCAGGAGACGGAAAGCCTCATCAGCGAGGGCGTCGATTTCCTCCGCACGCTCGAGGTCCACTTCAGCGGGGTTCCGGTGGAATCCGTCGTGCGCTTCGGCGAGCCGGTCGCCCAGATCCTCGACGAGGCCGAGGCCTTCCGGGCCGACCTGATCGTGGTGGGGACGGCCGGACGGAGCGGGATCGGACGCGTCCTGCTGGGCAGCGTGGCCGAGCGGGTGTTCGGCAGGGCGACGGTTCCCGTGATGCTCGTGCGTCCTCCGGCCTCGGCCGCGACGTAGCCCGCTTCACCCCGGGAGCGCCCGGCTCATGGGGCTCGCAGCGCCCGCCGGAGCGAGAGGGCAGCCCACGCGAGCAGCGCACCGAAGCAGAGGGCGTAGACGCCGACGGCCCGGGCGACGGACGGCTGGTCGGCGTGGGGCAGCATCAGGATGAGCACCGCCAGGAACAGGGAGAACACGCCGCCCGTCGCCAGCAGCCAGTATCCGGCTCCCCGGCGAGGCAGGCGGGCGGCCGCGATGAGCTCCAGCACTCCGGTGAGCAGCCCCCAGGCCGCGATCGCCCGCACCGCGTCCCGGGGCACCAGGGGCCACCCGAGCGCCAGGCACCCGACCGCCAGGCTTGCCAGTCCCTCGAAGAGCACGGGCCAGGTCGCGAACGACAGTCGCGCCACCCAGAGCGCGGACGCGACCGCCCAGCCGCCGTCCAGCAGCGCATAGACGCCAAAGGTGGCGACCAGCAGGTTGAGGGACGGGTCCGGTCGGAGCAGGACCGCGAGTCCGAACAGGATGGCGAGCGCGCCCCGAACGCCCACCATCCACCAGTTCTTGCCGAGCGTCGCGAGGAGGATGTGGTCGGTGCCTCTGCCGTTGATCATGGCGGGGCGTCGGGTCCTACGAGGCCCGTCTCAACCCGGCCGAGAGGGCGCCGGCCATGTGGCCCATCTCGTTGCCCAGCAGCATGATCAGGTCGTCCACCGCGATGACACCCACCAGGACCCCGGTCTTGGTGACCACCGGGAGCCGGCGGACGCCGGTCTTGGCGAAGACCCGGGCGGCGTCGAAGATGCCCAGGTCTTCCCGGATCGTGATGGGCCGCCGGCGCATCACGTCCCCGACCCGCACCGTGTCGGGATCCATTCCCTTGGCGACGACCTCGACGACCACGTCCCGGTCGGTCAGCATCCCGATCGGCCGCCCCGCGTTGACCACGACGAGGGCGCCCACGTTCCTGGACCGCATCGCCCGCGCCGCCTCGTCCACCGTCATCTGGGCCGACGCGGTGACGACCGGCTTCGTGCAGATCTTCCCGAGCATGATGAGCCTCCTCGACGGAGAGTTGGGACGACCGGATGGAGTGCAAGGCAGGTGCCGGGCCGCAAGCTCGCGCGGAACTGGAGTTCCGGCATCGCGAGACTGGGGCGGGTCGGCCACACCGAGGCGGTCCTGCCTCGGCAACCGGCGGGGACGCGGACGGCAACCCGCTGAATCGGCGCGGGTTCGCGCTGGCACTCGCGATGCAGTTCCTGTGACGTGGTTGTCGACCAACGCGCTTACCCCAACAGGAGGAGACGTCATGACACAGGGCCTGATGCCGTGGATGGGATTCGGATCCGTGAAGAGCGAGATGGATCGGTTGTTCGATCGGCTCGTCGCCACCAAGTGGGACGACTTTCCGACGCTCGGGGAGTGGTGCCCGAGCATGGACATCTCGGAGACGAAGGACAGCCTGGTCGTGAAGCTCGAGGTGCCGGGGATGGACCAGAAGGACATCCGGATCTCGCTGCAGGAGAACCTGCTGACCATCACCGGCGAAAAGACACAGGAGAAGGACGAGAAGGAAGAGCGGTACCACCGGGTCGAGCGGTCCTACGGGGCCTTCACGCGAGGGGTGCGGCTGCCGGTCGGGGTGGATGGCAGCAAGGTCATGGCGACGTTCAAGAACGGCCTGCTGACGGTGACGCTGCCGAAGACCCCGGCGGCGAAGGGCACGACGATCCCGATCAAGAGCGAATAGCGGGCATCCGCGGGGGCGGGGAGGTGATGCTCCGATGCTGAGCGAGAAGGACCGCGAGCGCATGGTCGCAACCCAGATCGAAGCACGGGGCATCACCGATCCGCTGGTGCTGGAGGCGATGCGGAGCGTGCCTCGCGAGCGCTTCGTGCCGGCCGCGCTGGCGAAGTTCGCCTACGACGACGGTCCGCTGCCGATCGGACAGGGTCAGACCATCTCGCAGCCGTACATCGTGGCGGTGATGGCCCAGGCCGCGCGGCTCAAGCCGGGCGCCCGCGCGCTCGAGATCGGGACCGGTTCGGGCTACGGCGCGGCCGTCCTTTCCC
The DNA here is from genome assembly GCA_035249225.1 of Candidatus Methylomirabilota bacterium. Taxonomy (GTDB): domain Bacteria; phylum Methylomirabilota; class Methylomirabilia; order Rokubacteriales; family CSP1-6; genus CAMLFJ01. Next base: position 3,760 of record DATFGS010000302.1, read on the forward strand.
TGATCGCGGGCGAGGTGTACACGGTCGAGCGGGTGGAGACGCTGGCGGAGGAAGCGCGCGACCGTCTGGCCAGGCTCGGCTATGCCAACGTCCACATGCTTGCGGGCGACGGCAGCCTGGGGTGGAGGGAGCACGCGCCCTACGACGCGATCGTGGTGACGGCGGGAGGCCCACGGGTGCCGAGGACGCTGCTCGATCAGCTCGCGGTCGGGGGCCGCCTGGTCATGCCGATCGGCCCGGCTTCCCGTCATCAACGGCTGGTGCGCGTGACCCGGACCGACGCGCAGGAGTACCAGTACGAGGATCTCGAAGAGGTGGCGTTCGTCCCCTTGATCGGGGCCGAGGGCTGGCCGGAAGGAGGGAAGACGTGATGTACCAGCACATTCTGATTCCCACGGACGGCTCCGCCCTCTCGGAGATGGCGGTGCGGCACGGCATGGCGCTCGCCAAGGCGGTGGGGGCCAAGGTCACCGTCCTCACCGCCTCGCTGCCCTTCCGCTCCCTCGCGATCGATCCGGTGATGGTCACCGACACTCCGGAGCGCTACCAGCAGGACTGCGAGGCGCTGGCCGAGAAGGCGCTCGGCACCGCCCGCACCGAGGCCGGCGTGGCCGGCGTTCCCTGCGAGACGCTGCACGTGAGCCAGGCCCAGCCGTACCGGGCGATCGTGGAGACCGCTCAGGAGCGGGGCTGCGATCTGATCTGCATGGCCTCGCACGGACGCAAGGGGCTCTCCGCGTTCGTGCTCGGCAGCGAGACCTACACGGTCCTCACCCACAGCAAGATCCCGGTGCTGGTGTGCCGGTGAGCCCGGGAGCCGGAGACACCATGACCAAGCTATTCACGATCGGTGACGAGACGACGCACGTCATCGGCGATCGGACGTGCCCCGAGTGCCTGGAGGAATACCCGGAGCCGTGCCCGTGCGGCGGACTGGTCCATGCCGCGTCCGGGGAAGAGGACGCGGGCGGGACCGAATGGCCGGCCACGCGCTGCGACCGGTGCGGCCGCTCCGAGGAGGAGCTCGACTGACGCGTCGGCGAAGCCCGATGGACGCTCCGCTGATCGAGACGAGGGAGCTCTCCAAGGAGTATCCGCTCGGCGACCACGTCGTGCGCGCGCTCGCCGGGGTATCGGTCGCGATCCCGGCCGGCGAGATGGTGGCGGTCATGGGCCCGTCGGGGTCCGGCAAGTCCACCTTCATGACGATCCTCGGCTGCCTCGACACGCCGACCGCCGGCCGCTACCTGCTCGAAGGTCGGGACGTGTCGAGCCTGGGCGACGACGAGCTGTCGGAGATCCGCAGCCGTCGCATCGGCTTCGTCTTCCAGCAGTTCAATCTGCTGCCGCGGATCACCGCCCAGGCCAACGTCGAGATGCCGCTGCTCTACGGTGACGTCTCCGGCCGGGAGCGCCGGGAACGGGCGCAGCGCAAGGTTGAGATGGTGGGGCTGCGGGGCCGAGCCGCGCATCGTCCCGCGCAGCTTTCGGGGGGCGAGCAGCAGCGAGTGGCCATCGCGCGCGCGCTCGTCAACGAGCCCATCCTCCTCCTGGCCGACGAGCCGACCGGCAACCTCGACACGCGAACCAGCGACGAGATCATGGCGGTCGTCCAGGCGCTTCACCGGACCGGGCTGACCACCGTGCTGGTGACGCACGAGCCGGACATCGCCCGGTACGCGCAGCGCATGCTGAGCTTCCGCGACGGGGCGCTGGTGGGGGACGAGTCGGTGCGGGACCGCCGGGAGGCCCGGGCGGCATGAAGGCGGCGGCGACGGTCCAGATGGCCGCGGCCGCGCTCCGGACCAATCGCCTCCGGACCGCGCTCACCGCCCTCGGGGTGATCATCGGGGTGGGGGCGGTGGTGACGATGATGGCCATCGGGGCCGGCGCCCAGGCGCGCGTGGCCGACCAGATCCGCAGTCTCGGGTCGAACCTGATCATCGTGCTCTCGGGCTCCATGACCTCCGGGGGCGTCCGGCTCGGCTCGGGCAGCCTGCTCACGATCACCGAGGACGACGCCCGGGCGATCCAGCGCGACGTGCCGAGCGTGGAGGTCGCGGCACCCACGATGCGCGGCGGGGTCCAGGTCGTGTTCGGCAACAGCAACTGGTCGACCGCGCTGCAGGGCGTGACCCCCGAGTACTTCGTGGCCCGCGACTGGGACGTGGTGTCGGGCCGGCTCCTCACCCCGGAGGACGTGGACGCGGCGGGGAAGGTGGTCGTGCTGGGGCAGACCGTCGCCGAGAACCTGTTCGGCGGCACCGACCCTCTCGACCAGACCGTGCGGATCAAGGCGGTGCCCTTCACCGTCGTCGGCGTCCTGGCCCGGAAGGGACAGAGCACGCGAGGCGACGACCAGGACGACACGCTGATGATCCCGCTCTCCACCGCGAAGAAGAAGGTCCTGGGAATGAGCCAGGCCAACGCGCGCTCGGTGGGTTCGATCCTCGTCAAGGTCACGGCTCCGGGCCGCATGACGGAGGCCGAGGCGCAGATCCGCGCGCTGCTCCGGGAGCGCCATCGTCTCCAGCCGCACGAGGAGGACGACTTCGCCACGCGGAACCTGTCGGAGGTCCTGGCCAGCCAGGAGGCCGCCTCCCGGGTGCTGAGCCTGCTCCTGGCCGCGGTGGCCGCGGTGTCGCTCGTGGTCGGCGGGATCGGCATCATGAACATCATGCTCGTCTCGGTGACGGAGCGGACGCGGGAGATCGGTCTCCGGCGAGCGGTCGGGGCGCGGCGGCGGGACATCCTGAGCCAGTTCCTGATCGAGGCGGTGTTCGTCTCGCTGGCGGGGGGCGTGATCGGCATCGGGGTCGGGATCGTCGGATCCTACGCGATCGGCTACCTGTTCCAGTGGAGTGTGCTCGTCTCGTGGCCCGCCGTCCTGCCCGCCTTCGTCTTCGCCGCCGCCGTCGGGGTCTTCTTCGGCTACTACCCGGCGCGCAAGGCCTCCCGGCTGAAGCCGATCGAGGCGCTCCGGTATGAATGAGGCCATCAAGTGGCTCCGGGAGATCCGGCTGGGAGACGTGCCCCTGGTCGGTGGCAAGACGGCGTCCCTCGGTGAGCTCTACGGCGAGCTCGGCACGGCGGGGGTTCGCGTTCCCGATGGATTTGCGATCACCGCGGACGCCTACCGGGCGCTCCTCGACGGCAACGGCCTGCGCGGCCGGCTCGCCGCCATCCTCAAAGGCGTGACCGGCGAGGACGTGACCGCGCTGGCCACGGCCGGCGCGGAGCTCCGCCGGCTCGTCGAGTCGGCCCCGTTCCCGGCCGGGCTGGAGGACGCGATCGTCTCGGCCTACCGGACGCTCGCGCGCGAAGCCGGAGCCGACCAGCCCGCGGTCGCCGTCCGCTCAAGCGCCACTGCGGAGGATCTTCCCCAGGCCAGCTTCGCGGGCCAGCACGAGAGCTTTCTGGGCGTCCTGGGAGAGGCCGCGCTGCTCACCGCGTGCCGGCGCTGCTTCGCGTCGATCTTCACCGATCGCGCCATCGTCTATCGCATCCAGAACGGGTTCGACCATCTGAGCGTGTTCCTGTCGGTCGCGGTCCAGAAAATGGTCGCGTGCGACCGGGGCAGCTCGGGCGTCATGTTCACCCTCGACCCCGACAGCGGGTTCCCCGGCGTCGTTCTCGTCAATGCCGCCTTCGGGCTGGGGGAGGCGGTCGTCCAGGGGCAGCTCGATCCGGACGAGTTCTGGATCTTCAAGCCGACGCTGCGGACCGGTCATCACGCCGTGCTCAAGCGGAAGATCGCCCAAAAGACGTGGAAGCTCGTCATGGGGGCGGGGGGCCAGCCCGAGCGGGCTCCGGTGCCCGCAGAGGCTCAGCGCTCCGCCAGCCTCACCGACCAGGAGGCGCTGGAGCTCGGCCGCTTCGCGGTCGCCATCGAGGAGCACTACTCGCGACGGGCGGGGCATGTGGTGCCGATGGACATCGAATGGGCGAAGGATGCCGACGACGCCCGGCTCTACATCCTCCAGGCGCGGCCCGAGACGGTCCATAGCGCCGCGCCACGGGCCGTCCTCGAGATCTTCTCGCTGCGGCCGGGCGGTCCGCGGGACCGGCTCGTCAGCGGCGCGGCCATCGGCCAGCGGATCGGGGTAGGGCCGACGCGGCGGCTGCGCGATCCGCGCGACCTGGAAGCCTTCCAGGCCGGAGACGTGCTGGTGGCCTCCATGACCGATCCCGACTGGGAGCCCATCATGAAGCGGGCGGCGGCCATCGTGACTGACCGCGGCGGCCGCACCTGCCACGCCGCCATCGTCAGCCGCGAGCTCGGCGTGCCGTGTGTGGTCGGCACCGGCAACGGGACCGAGCGCCTCCCCGACGGGCAGCTCGTGACCGTGTCCTGCGCCGAAGGCGAGGCCGGGTCGGTCTACGCGGGCGCGCTGTCCGTCGAGCGCCGGCAGGTGGCCCTGGCCGCGATGCCGAGGACCCGGACCAAGGTGATGCTCAATGTCGGCAATCCCGGCGAGGCATTCCGGCTGGCCGCCCTGCCCAACGACGGCGTGGGGCTGGCGCGCATCGAGTTCATCATCGCGAGCTTCGTGCGCGCGCATCCGCTCGCGCTGCTCCACCCGGATCGGGTCCGCGATCCGGCCGCGCGGGCGGAGATCGACGCGTTGACCGCCGGGTATGCGGATCGCGGAGAATACTTCGTCGAGCGGCTCGCCGAAGGCGTGGCGACGATCGCGGCGGCCTTTCACCCGAAGGACGTGATCGTCCGCCTCTCGGACTTCAAGTCGAGCGAGTACGCGGGGCTCGTGGGTGGCCGGGACTTCGAGCCCGAGGAGGGCAATCCCATGCTCGGCTTCCGGGGCGCGTTCCGTTACGCGCACCCGCGCTACCGGGACGCGTTCGGGCTCGAGTGCCGGGCCCTGCGCCGGGTCCGCGAGCAGATGGGCCTCTCCAATGTGAAGCTGATGATCCCGTTCTGCCGGACCCCGGCCGAGGGCCGGCGCGTGCTCGATCTGCTGGCCGCCAACGGGCTCGTGCGCGGCGTGAACGGTCTCGAGGTCTACGTGATGGCCGAGATTCCCGCCAACGCGATCCTGGTGGACGAGTTCGCGGCGCTCTTCGACGGCTTCTCGATCGGCTCCAACGATCTCACCCAGCTCGTCCTCGGGGTGGATCGGGACTCGGAGCTGGTCGCGCCCGAGTTCGACGAGCGCAACCCCGCGGTGCTCAGCATGATCGGCACGATCATCGACGGGGCGCGGCGCGCGGGGCGCAAGGTCGGAATCTGCGGCCAGGCCCCGAGCGACTATCCCGAGATGGTCCGCTTCCTCGTGGGGAAGGGGATCACGAGCATCTCGCTGAACCCGGACGCGATCGTGCGCGGTCTCGAGGCCGTCGCGGCCGCCGAGGCGGGCGCATGCTAGTGGCCGGTCAGCCGGCGCACGAGCTCGGGTCCGTTCTGCCACATCACGAGCAGCACGCCCATGAGGCTCTCGCCCGCGATCCAGCCCGAGGCCACCGGGAAGGTGAACTCCTCCGACCACCGGGGATGGTTCTTCTCCGCCCACCAGCCGAGCGCGCCGCCCAGGCAGAAGAGCAGCCCGTAGTGCCAGTGGAAGGTCCACGCCAGGCCGATCCCGGCCGGTGACGGGAAGAGGTGCCGGCGCTTCGGGAACATCGCCGGAAGCACGGACAGGAGGACGCCGACGAGGCCGCCGGCGACGATGGACCACATCTTGACGGGCCCGAGCGCGAGAACGCCGTGTGAGAGCGCGAGCGCCACCGCGCGCCAGGCCTGGGCTGCGGGCGCGGGGAACTGATCGGTGCCCAGCGCGCCCGCGTCCGGGACGAGCAGCCGGAACGACAGCACGCTGACGAGGGTCCCGACGAAGATGCCGGCGAACTGGGCGACGAACTGGCGGCGAGGGTGCGCCCCGAGGAGATAGCCGCTCTTGAGATCGGTGAGCAGGTCGGCGCTGCTGCTCGCCGCCGCGGCGGTGACCGCGGCGCTCGTGAGGTTCACGTTCATGTTGCCCGGGCTCACCGCGCCGAAGACGAGCTGGGTGATCTTCCCCATGGCGCCCACCGGAGTGGTGTCGGTCTCTCCCGTGACCCGGCATGCGACGAGGGCCAGCACGAACGAGAGCAGCACCGCCGCCGCGGTCTGCCAGTACGGCATGCCGAACGTGACGTGGCCGAGCCAGGCGAGGCCCGCGAAGCCCACGAGCTGGCCCCCCAGGAACCAGGAGGCGGGGGTCTCGATCGCGGCCATCGGGTCGTCCCCGGCCCGGCGGCCCCCGGCGAACATCGCCCCCAGATCGACGAACGCGCGCCGCGCGGTCCGCCACTTCATCCCGAACGAGGCGAGGCTCGAGGTGACCATGCACGCCACCCCTCCCCAGAGCGTCCACTGCACGAGCGTCCCGTAGCCCGATCCTTCGATCACGCCCTGGTGCTGGAGGATGGGGACGAAGATCATCCAGGCGCCGACGCTGCCGAGCAGCATGCTCCAGCCCACGTGCCATCCGGTGATGGCGCCCGCGGCCACGAACATCGGTTCCCAGGAGAGCATCACGGTTCGCCCGATCCAGGCCGGGCCGAACAGACGCTCGTTGATCGCGGGGAACCAGGTTCCGATCATGAACGGGGCGAGCCTGGCGCTCACCAGCGCGAGGCCCTCCGCCCAGAACTTCCCGAGCAGCGCGCCCAGCCCGGCCCATCCCAGGGCGCGCGCGGAGCGCCGGCCCCGGTCTCCGACCCCATGGAGCGCCCGGAGGGTCTCGGCCGCGGCGATGCCGCTCGGAAAGCGGAGCTGCTCGATGTTGATCATCTGGCGCTTCATGGGGATGGCCATGGTCACCCCCAGCACCGACAGGAAGAAGATCCACGCGAGCATCACGGGGAGGGACAGCGCGCGATCGTTGATGAGCATGTAGGCCGCGAAGGCGGAGATGAGCGTCCCGCCCGTGGAGTAGCCGGCCGCGCTCGCGGTGGACTGCATGCAGTTGTTCTCGAGAATGGTCATGGGCGTGCGGACCAGGCGGGCCCGGTGCAGCAGGCTCCAGATCGCGTACGAGAGGATCGACGCGGTGATGGCGACCCCGAAGCCCCAGCCCGCCTTGAGCCCGATGTAGAGGTTCGTGAGGGAGAGCAGCCCGCCCAGGACCGAGCCCATCAGGACCGCGCGCCACGTGAGCTGCCGCATCCGGTCGCCGCGTCCGCGGTAGACCTGCTCGTACCACTGGTGCTCGATCTCTTCGGCGCTGCCCCGGAACCCGCGGACGGGGAGCGCGTCGGGCTCGGGCGCGGGCGGCGGGGAGCTCAGAAGCGCGACCAGGTCGGGTCGGGATCGAACGTCGTCAGTGCGCGCGCCGTCGCGGTGGTGCTCGGGCCCAGATCCTTCTGGTAGACGACGCCGTCGTGGTTGACGATGAAGGTCATCACCCCGGAGGCGCCGTACTCGGCCGGATACGCGACCAGAGCGAAGCCGCCGATCATGCTGCCCCGCACGACGTAATCGTACGCTCCACCCGACGCATGCGGCCCCTGGGCCTTCACGATGCGGTAATAGTACCCCCAGTACGGGATGCGCGGGCCGGCCGGACCCTTCGCCGGGTAGCCTGCCGCCTCGGCCCGGGCGACCAGCACGCCGAGCGGGCTCGGCGGCTCATCGGGCTGCGACGTCCAGTAGAGTCCATCGCGCTTGCCGGGCGTGCTCCGGAACCGCTGCGCGTACTGGAGCAGCGCGTCCCCATCGGGGTCGCGCACGTAGTACTCGCGCTGCGCATCGACATAGGCCAGGCAGACCTGGACCGCGTTGAGCTCGTTCCGCCCGATCCGACGGTTGAGGATCTCTTCCCGTCCCTGGGAGGTGTCGAACCGCCAGCCCGCGCCCTCCCGGACGAGCGGGATCGGCATCGGCCACTCGTCCGGGCCGACCGTGAGCACGAGCTTCCCCGGCTGCACCTCGACGAGCCGGTGGGCCTGGTCGTACGCGCGGATGAAGCGTTCCCGGCTCTGTCGGTCGGCGATCTCGTCCCCGGACGAGATGAGCGCGCGGGCATCCGGTCCGAGGATTCCCAGCAGCGCCGCGCGGTCGCTCGCCCGCACCGCCTGGACGAGGGCCGCGACGGCGGCGTCCGGAGACGGGAAGCGCGCGGGGATGGCCGTTGCGGCGCCCGGGCCCGACACCCACAGGAGGACCAGGGCCAGGGCGATCCGCACGGAACTCATCGCCGCCCTCCGCCGCCCTTCGCCGCTCCGCCATGGCCGGGGCCCGAGGGGGCGGGTCGAGATGGAGCCGGTCGAGACGGGGCGGGCCGGGGGGCGGACCTCGGCGGCGGCGCGATGTTGCGACGGCTCTCGCGCCCTCGATCGCTGTAGCTTCGCGTGTCCGGGCCTCGTCCGAGCCCCTGGAAGGCTCCGGGCTCCCGCGGCGGCGTCACGCCGGGGCCGATCGGGCGGCTCGGCGCGGAAGCCCCCGGTGCTCGCTCGGGCCGCGGAGCCGGGCCGGGCCGGACGGCGGCTCCCGGCGCGCGCCCGAGCTGCGGTCGTCCCACCACCTCGTGCCCGCGAAAGATCTCCCGGGCCGCGGGGTCCGGGGCCACCGGCCGGCCGAACAGGCGCTGAAGGCCTTCGGTCCGGTACAGGCCGCCCCGCCGATGCTCGGGGCTGTGCTCCCAGGTCAGGCGCTCCCCTCCCGGGATGAGCCGCCCGCGCGTCAGCTCGCTGCGATCGCGGTCGACGTTCACGACACGGGTGAAGCGCTGGTAGCGGCTCACGTCGAGGTCGATCCGGTGATGCTGCCAGTCACACCGGCCCCACAGCGCCGTTCCCACGACGATGCCGACGCCGAACGAGAAGAAGCCTCCCACGATCCAGCCGGGCGGGTAGGAGGAGTACGGCGGATAGGCGGGATAGGGCCAGGGACCGTAGACGACCAGCGGGTCGTAGG
>DATFGS010000303.1:0-21077 GCA_035249225.1 Candidatus Methylomirabilota bacterium
CGATCCGGGCGCTGCGGGCCGCGCTCGAGGCGGCGGTGGCGCGGACGATCTCGGCCGAGCCGGCCGCGCTGCAGGCGACGCTGCCGGCCTCGGTGGTCGGCTCCGCGGCCGACTTCGCTCCGCGCGTGCGCGGCGCCCGCGAGCTCTTCCTGGGCGACGGGCGAGTCCCGGTGGAGACGCTCGAGCGAAGCCTCGAGCTGCTCCGGGCCCGCGCGCCGCTGCCCATCAAGGTGAAGCTGCCCCGAAAGCCCGCCGACCTCCTGGTCGAGTAGCCCCGCGGCCTACACGAGGCCGCGGCCGGCGAGCAGCGCGCGCGTGGTGGTGAGCGGGAGGCCGATCACGTTGGTCAGGCAGCCCTCCACCGCCGCCACCAGCCGCCCGCCGAGCCCCTGCACCGCGTAGGCGCCCGCCTTGTCCAGCGGCTCGCCCGTGGCCACGTAGCGCTCGATGTCGGCGTCGCTGTAGTCCGCCATCCGCACCCGGCTCGTCACCGCGGTCGTCTCCTGGCGCGGGGTCGAGCCCGGCGGTCCAAGCTCCACGACGGCCAGCCCGGTGATCACCTCGTGCTCGCGACCCCGGAGCTCGCGCAGGATCCGGGCCGCGTCGGCCGGATCCCGCGGCTTGCCGAGCAGGCGGCCGTCGAGGACCACCTCGGTGTCGGCCCCGAGCACCACCGCCGGCCCCCGCGCGGGGCCGAGGTCGGCGGCGACGGCCAGGGCCTTGGCGAGCGCGACCGCGGCGATGGCCTGGGCGGGCGGGACCGGCGGATGCTCCTCCGGGATGTGGCTGGCCAGGACCTCGAACGGGATGCCGAGACGCCCCAGCAGCTCCCGGCGGCGCGGGGAGGCCGAGGCGAGGATGAGGCGGGGGGTGCTCAGGTAACGATCAGGGGGTTCTTGTCGGTGATGATGCGGTCGTTCTTCTCGATCGACTCGCGGAGGAACTTGGGCAGGCTGAAGCAGTGCAGGTGCGCGTTGCCGTCCCAGTAGCCGAGGTCCTTGGGGTTCAGGCGCTCGGCGATGAGCCGGTCGATCTCGGCCGGGGACTGCTTCCGGGGGTCGGTGCCCTTGGAGGCCAGGATGAAGCCCCACGGCGTACCGAAGCAGGAGATGAAGCTCTGGTAGGGCGCGACCACCGGGAAGACTTCCTTGAGCGTGCGGTTCACCGCCCCGTGGAAGAAGATCTCGTTCACCTTGGTCATGCCGGCCTGCATGGTCATGACGCCCTGGTCGGTCAGCCGGTCACGGATCAGGGTGTAGAACTCCTTGGTGAAGAGCAGGCAGGCCGGCCCTTCCTCCAGGGGCTCCACGAGGTCCACCACGATCAGGTCGAAGCGGTCGTTGGTCTTCTCGAGATAGGCCCGGGCGTCCTCGTGCAGCACCCGGGTCCGGGGGTCGTCGAAGGCGCCCCGGTGCATCTCGGGGAGGTGCTTCTTGCACTCCTCGACCACCTCGCCGTCGATATCCACCATGAGGCAGTCGGTGATCGTCTTGTAGCGGAGGATCTCCCGGACCGTGGCCCCCTCGCCGCCGCCGATGACCATGGCCTTCTGGGGCCGCGGGTGGGCCAGCATGCCCGGCTGCACCAGGGTCTCGTGGTAGATGAACTCGTCGGCCTGGCTCGACTGGATCCGCCCGTCCAGCACCAGACACTTGCCGTACGAGTGGGTGTCCATGATCTCCATGAACTGGAACTTGGTCTGGCGGGTGACGATGGTCCGGGCGATGGCGTGCATGTGACCTTCGACCGGGGTCGTGGTCTCGAAGAACCACTTGTACTGGAGCGTGGCCATCGGGGACTAGCCTGGGGTCGTGGCCACGGAGGCGCCGGCCGGCTTGTGCAGCAGCGGGCGCCCGTGGTTCACGAAGATGCCGCGCTGGAGCTCGACCACGGAGGCCCGGTCGGCCCCGAAGGCCTCCACGAGGTAGTCCGCGGCCACCTGGGGCTGGAGGACGTCGCCGCAGGAGAAGACGTCGACGGCGGCGTAGCGATACTCCGGCCACGTGTGAATCGCCAGGTGCGACTCGGCGATGACGACGACTCCGCTGATGCCGAACGGGTTGAACTCGTGAAAAACCACGTCGACGATGGTGGCCTGGGCCCGCTTGGCCGCTTCCACCATGGACGCCTTCACGGTGTCCAGACTGTTGATGGCCTCTGCGTCGCAGTCGAACAGCTCGAGCAGCAGGTGACGCCCCAGTGCTTGCACTCTTTCCCTCCTCCCCAAGTTCTAGTCGATTTCTCCGGCGAATTTTTCTACTTGCCGGATTTTTCTGCACTGTGGGGCTATTTTTTTTCCATTGCAAGAAAAAAATCGTGTTTTGGCCCGCTCCGGAGCGGGCGCGAGCGCTCTCCGCGGCCTCTCGGCGAGACCACCGAGCGGCTCCGAAGTCAACTTTTTGCTTGCGTTCGTCGGCCGAGCCGCTACGATGATCGAGAAATTCACGACGGGCGGCGGTGGGGCGCCGCTCGTGAGATGGCGCGGTGGTTTCCGCGCTCAACGCCACGAGGAGGGAGGAGAGAATGCGCTTCGCACCCGTGACCAAGGCTGCAGGCACCGCCGGCAACGCCGAGGGCTCGACCCCACTCAACGCCTTCGACAACGCCCTCCTGGCGGCCGGTATCGGCAACATCAACCTGATCAAGGTGTCGAGCATTCTGCCCCCCGGCGTCGAGCTGGTGGCGCTGCCGCGGATCAAGCCGGGCGCGCTCGTGCCGACCGCCTACGCGGCCATGACCAGCGAGGTGCCCGGCGAGGTCGTCGCGGCCGCCGTCGGCTGGGCCCGGCCGGTGGATCCCGCCAAGAACGGGGTCATCATGGAGTTCCACGACAAGGCCACGCGCGAGGAAGCCGAGCGGATGATCGTCCATATGCTCGAGGAGGCCTTCCGGGTCCGGGGCGAGCGGATCCGGGACATGAAGGTCTTCGCGATCGAGCACCGGGTCGAGCGGACGGGCTGCGCGCTGGCCGCCGTCACGCTCCTGTCCGACGAAGATCTCGGCTAGCGCCGGCTGTTGATCCCGGCCGAGCCTCGGTTCATCGCCTGCCGGGCTTCCCTTCCGGAGGCCCGGGTCGTCATCTTCGGCATCCCCTTCGAGGGGCGCGTCAACCTGCGCCGGGGCGCGGACCACGGTCCCCGCGAACTCCGGCTGGCCTCCGATTCCATCGAGACCTACTCGCCGTTCCTCGGCCGGGACCTGGAAGACCTCGCCATCGCCGATCTGGGCGACTGCGAGCTGGGCGACGGGCCGCCCCGGGAGCAGCTCGCCCGGGCCCGGGAGGAGATCCGGCGCTTCTGGCGGCCGGACCTCCGGCCGGTCATGCTGGGCGGCGACCACACCGCCACGCTGCCCGTCATCGAGGTGCTGGCGCCCGCCATCCCGGAGCTGCGCATCCTCCAGCTCGACGCCCACCCCGACCTCCGCGACGAGTTCCTGGGCGAGCGGTACAACTACGCCTCGGCGATGGCCCGGGTGATGGACGTGGTGGCGCCCGAGCGCGTCTTCCAGGTGGGCATGCGCACGGGCGCCCGCGAGGAGTACCAGCGGAAAGCGCCGCATCTCTTCCCCGCCCACCGGATCCGCCCGGTGGAGGCGGTGAGGAGCCTGCTGCCCGAGCTGCGGGCGCATCCGCTCTACGTGACCATCGACGTGGACGTGCTCGATCCCTCCGAGGCGCCCGGCACCGGCGCGCCCGAGCCCTGCGGCATCACCGCCGCGGAGCTGGTGGAGATCGTCCGCCTGCTCGAGCCCTGCCGGATCGTCGGCACCGACCTGATGGAGGTGGCGCAGGCCTGGGATCCGTCGGGCCGCACCGGCATCACCGCCTCGTGGATCCTGAGGGAGGCCATCCTGACCTGGTTCGCGTCATGAGCGGGCAATACTCCGCGCCCCGATACTACGAGATCGCGTTCGACATGAACCGGCGGCAGGAGGTGAACTTTCTCGTGCACTGCTTCCGCCGCTACGCGCGGCGACCGGTTCGGACCGTGCTCGACATCGCCTGCGGCACCGGCCCGCACCTCATCCGCCTGGCCGAGCGCGGCTACACGATGTCCGGGCTCGATCTCTCGCCCGAGAACATCGCCTTCCTGAAGGAGCGCACCCGGGCCAAGGGCTTCGACGCCAACCTGATCGTGGCGGACATGACCCGCTTCCGGCTGCGGCGCCCGGTGGACGCGGCGATCTGCATGCAAGACTCGCAGGGCCACCTCCTGACCAACGAGGCGCTGCTCGCCCACCTGCGCTGCGTGGCGCGCGGGCTGAAGAAGGGCGGGCTCTACGTCTTCGACCGCTACATGTGCTCCTCCTGGACCGATCCGGCCCGGCGCTGGTCCTGGACCCGGCGGCGCGGCAGCGCCACCGTGCGCGCCACCTTCGAGGCCCTCAAGGACCTGAATCCGGTCACGCAGACGTTCTACGAGGACATGGAGCTGGAGGCCCACGAAAACGGCACGCGGCGGGTCTACCGCCAGCGTCACGCATCGCGGATGGTCTTCCCCCAGGAGCTGCGCGCCCTGGTCCAGCTCGCCGGCGGGTTCGAGATGGTCGAGTGGTTCTACGGCTTCAAGCCCCACCTCCGTCTCGACGAGGCCCACCATCCGCTGCTGATGGTCGTCGTGCTGCGAAAGCGCTAGAGCCTCCTCCCTGGCCACTCTGGTTCTGAAGCGAGGGGCCGAGCGCCGGATCCGGGCGGGGCACCCGTGGATCTACCGGGGGGAAGTGGCCGATCTCAAAGGCTCCTGGTCCGCCGGCGCGGCCGTCGAGGTCACCGATGCCACCGGCCGCTACCTCGGACGCGGCTTCTACAGCCCGCGCTCCTCGCTGGTCTGCCGGCTCCTCACGCGAGCCGATGAGGCCGTCAACGCGGCGCTGATCCGGCGCCGCCTCGAGGCGGCGCTCGAGTGGCGGCGCAGGGACTCGCTCGTGACGCCCGCCTATCGCCTCTGCTGGAGCGAAGCCGACGGCCTCCCCGGCCTCGTGGTGGATCGCTACGGGCCGGTGAGCGTGATCCAGTGCCTCACCCTCGGCATGGCGCGCAACGCGGACTGGATCCGGGAGGCGCTCGCCGCGATCTTCCCCGACGGCCGCGTCGTGCGCCTCGACGATCCGACGGCGGCGCGCATCGAGGGCTTCGACGCGGTCCGCGAGACCCCGCCCGAGGCCGAGCTGGTCATCGAGGAAGGCCAGGGTCGCTTCGCGGTGACCCTGGGCGCCGGCCAGAAGACCGGCCTCTACCTCGACCAGCGCGACAACCGCCTCCTCGCCGCCGGCCTGGCCCAGGGACGCCGGGTGCTGGACGCGTTCTGCTACGGGGGCGGCTTCGCCTGTCACGCGCTGCTGGCCGGCGCCGAGCGCGCGCTCCTGCTGGACTCCTCGGCGGACGCGCTCGCTCTGGCCGGGCGCAACCTGGCCCTCAACGGCGTCGAGGCCCGCGCCGAGCTGGTGAGCGGCAACGCCTTCGACGGCCTGCGCGACCTGGAGGCGCGGGGCGAGCGCTTCGGGCTCGTCGTGCTCGATCCCCCGCCCTTCACGCGCCGCAAGGACGCGGTCGAGGCCGCCGCGCGCGGCTACAAGGAGATCAACATCCGCGGCCTGCGCCTGCTCGAGCGCGGCGGCCGCCTGGCCACGTTCTCCTGCTCCCACCACGTGACGCCCGCGATGTTCGAGGAGATCTGCCGCCAGGCCGCCGGCGACGCGGGCGTGCGCACGCGCGTCCTCGCCACGCTCACCCAGAGTCGCGACCACCCCATCATCCTCACCATCCCCGAGTCCCGCTACCTCACCGGCCTCCTCCTCGAATCCGCCTGACGCGGGGCGAGGGGGTGCGGCGGGGCGGGGGCCTCCCGGGAACCGTGTCTTCTGCGGGTCGGCGGAGGCTCGACCGATCCGTCTCGTGGCTCGATCGAGACGGCGCAGCCGCGCCCGCGATTCAGCGTGTTCCCGGGAGGCCCCCGCCCCGCGCCCCGCCGCCCGCCCGCGGCGTCAGGCCACGCGCGAGCGCGCGCCTAGCTTTCCCGGTAGATGATCAGCAGCGCGCCGATGAGGACGAGCCCCACGGCCCAGAGCGCCCCCGGCACGCGCCCCCGGCCCTCCGGCAGCCGCAGCTCGAGCCAGCGCCCCCAGCCGACCAGCAAGGCCAGCAGCCCGAGCGGTGCGTGGGTAACCTCGAGCAGGAACTCGTCCTTGAGGTTCTGCGCGGCGTGCGAGTGGCTCAGGAGCAGGCCGCCCCCGACCACGCAGAGGAGCGGGAAGATCAGGGCCGCCCGCCGCGACGCCAGCCGCCCGCTGCGCACCATCCACTCGAAGATGCCGAAGGCGATCACGAGCAGCACGAAGAAGCGGTGCTGCGCCACCGTCGCGACGAGCCAGCCCTCCCAGAAGCCCTCGGGCCCGAGCGGCCACGAGCCCGGATCGTTCCGCACGATCATGAAGGCGGCCAGGGCCAGGAAGACGAGCGGCCAGTGCCGTGCCCAGCGGGCCCAGCCTGAGGCGTGCAGCAGGGCCAGCAGCCCCATCGCGAGCACCAGGATGCCGGACACGTGGTGGTTGAACTCGGACCAGGCGCGATCGGCGTCATTGCGAGGGGCCTGCGGATCGTCGACCGGCATCTCCGAGAGCGAGGGCGAGCGGAGCGCGGGCATCCGCGGGGTGAAGCGGGTGGCGACCTCGGAGAGCGTCGCCCGATCGTGGGTGAGGTCCACCGCGGGCGGCAACGAGGTCAGCGAGGCGGCCGCGAAGAGCACGGTGAGCCCCAGGCCGACCTCGACCTCCACGAAGCGGCGGAGCGTGACCTGGTCGGCGTCGGGAGCGCTGTCCATGCGGCGGATGGCCCGCGAGTTGAGCGCGCCCAGCACGAGCAGGCCGCCGAGGATCGCCAGCTTGGTCAGGACCATGAGGCCGTACGCGGTGCCGAAGATCGCGGTCTGGTCGGGCGCGTAATTCCACGTGAGACCCACGCCCGCCGCCACCAGAAGGGCGACCGCGCTCAGGGCCACGTTCGAGAATCGCCGGAGCAGGGTCACCGGCCAGGGCCGATCGCCGCGCCGGAACGCGGCCGCGGTCAGGTGCACGAGCCCGCCGATCCACACCGCGGCGCCGAGCTGATGCGCCCCGTCGAGCAGCAGCAGGAGGAGGCGGGAGTCGAGCCGCGCGGCGGCGTGGCTCGTCCAGGGCGCCGCCACCACCAGCACCGCGGCCAGCGTCACCACCGCGGGCCAGAGCCGCGACGCGCCGCCGGCCCGGCGCAGCCCGACCGCGCACGCGGCGAGCGCCAGCGCCGCCACGATGCGGACGATGCTCACCTGCACGTAGAGCGTGTCGAGCGCGGCGCGCAGCGGCCAGGCCGCATCGTGGAGGAGCAGGAACAGCTCGTTGGCCAGCGACAGGCCCTGGCCCACCGCGAGCGTGACCGCGGCGACGGCGATGAGCGCCAGCGAGCGAGGCGTCTCGGGCCCGCGGGCCACGAGCAGGAGGAAGCACACCCCGCCCACCGCGGTCGCCTGCGCGGCGAGGATCAGGCCGCGCAGCAGGACATCGAGGACCGAGAACACGTCAGGTCGTCCGGCGTCGCCCCGCGCCCCACCGGACCAGCATCATGAAGATCGGTGTGCCGAGCGCGACCGGTACCAGGAACCAGTGGGCTCGGCCGAAGCAGGCGAGCAGGAGCACGAGATAGATGAAGTCGCGGTTGGCCACCGCGTCGGCCAGGCGGCCGGAAGGCCCCGCCGCGGCCGCCCCGCCGTCGCGGTGGGCGACGAGGTAGGCGGACGCGCCGGTGCCGGTGATGGCCAGCGCCCCCAGCAGCAACGGCCAAAGGGACGCGCCGGCCAGCGTCCAGCCCACCGCCATGCAGCCGAACACGGCGACGTGCACCAGGTTGTCGCCCCAGAAGTCGAGCCGCGCGCCGGTGGGGGACTCCTGGAACTTCAGGCGCGCCAGCTCGCCGTCGCAGCCGTCGAGGATGGAGTGGGTCAGGAAGAGCGCGGCGCCGATGAGCTGCTGCAGGGGCTCCGCGGACAGGAAGAACGGCGCGCCGAGCAGGCCGATGGTGAGGCTCACGAGGGTCATCTGGTTCGGCGTGATGCGCGTCCCCACCAGCCGCCGGGTGATCGCGAGCGAGATGCGCCGCTCGACGTGGCGGGACATGAAGCCCTCGGTGTCCTTGATGAGGCTGCGCAGCAGCCAGTCCTCGGCGGCCCCGGCCCCCGCCCCGTCGCCCAGGGCGAAGCGGCCCGCCGGATCGCCCGCCTCGGTGGCGCGCGCCAGGCGCCGCGAGAGCGCGGCGATCAGGTCCTCCGCGCCGGCGGCCAGGCCGGCCGAGCGGAGCACCTCGTCGATCCCGGCGCTCTCCACCACCGCGGTCAGCGAGGCGTCGACCGCGAGCGTCTCCGGATCGAGCGGCATCTCGCGCAGGGCGCGCAGCCAGCGCGCCTGGGGCAGGACGTTCACGGGCACCAGCACGAGCCGGGCCCGCGACGCCACCGGGGCGTCGGCGTCGAGCAGGGTGGCCGCGGTGCCCGCGAGCAGCAGCGGGGCCGGGCAGGCCCGGGGGTGGACCAGGATCCGCTCGAAGCCGGCCCGCTCCGCGGCCAAGACGATGCGGCGCACGAGCGGCAAGCCCGCGATCGGCGTGCCGGGCAGCGGCGAGCCGGCGCCGGGCGGGGCCGGCAGGATCACGAGGAGGCTCCGCACCGAGACGGCCGTGGAGGAGAGCGTGGTCACCCGGCCGCTCCGACCCGCGCGGCCAGGGGGAACAGCGCGCCGCCGCGGCGGCTCGACTCGCGGGCACCGCACTCCACCGCGATGCAGACCGCCGCCTCGTCCAGGTTGCGGCCACTCGGGTCCCGGCCGCGCGCCCGCGCGATGAACTCGTCGGTCACCGGCCCGAACCAGTCCGGATGCTGGGAGCCGTCGGCCAGGGCGGGCGGGCGCCGATGGCGCTCCTCGCGGCCGTCCACGCGGAGGACCACCGTGTCACCCTCGATGTCGATGCGGCCCGCGGTGCCGATCACGTGCGCCTGGTTCTCGCGCGTCTCGGCGGCCCACGTCAGCACGATGTCGGCCACCGCGTCGGGGAACTGCAGGCGGACCGTCGCGGTGTCCTCGACCGCGAAGCGGTGGTGGCGTCGCGTCTCCAGTCGCGCGCTCACCGCGTCCGGCGGCGCCCCCACCCAGCGCGGGACGACGTAGGAGACGTGCCAGCCGTGATCGGTCAGCACCCCGCCGCCCGCGACCGCCGGATCGACCCGCCAGCTCTCCCCGCCCGCCGCGGCCGCCGGCTGGGTGCGCAGCGTCCGCCAGGCGATCTCGCGCACCGCCCCGATGCGCCCCTCGCGGATCAGCGCGTCGGTCGCGCGCACGAGCGGCGCCTGGTGCCAGTTGTGCACGGTGTGGAGCACCACGCGCGCGGCGCGCGCCTGGCCGGCCAGGCGCTCGAGCTCGGCGAGGCTCGCCACCAGCGGCTTCTCGCAGAGAACGTGCAGCCCATGGGCGAGCGCGGCCTCGATGAGGGCCGCGTGGCTCGACGGGGGCGTGCACACGTCCACGAAGTCGAGATCGTCGGCGGCCAGCAGCGACTCGACCGAGTCGTGCCAGCGCGCCCCGGGCAGGACGGCCCCGAGCTCGGCGCGGCGCGCCGGGTGGAGATCGGTGGCGGCCACGATGACCGCGTCGGCGCGCTGCCGCCAGCCCGGCAGGTGGCCGTGCACCGCCACATTGCCGAGGCCGATGACGGCGCCCCGGAGTCTCCTAGTCTCGCCCATGGCGCTTGAGCACCACCCCGAGCGCCTCGTCCAGGATCGCCAGGCCGGCCCGGGCGGTCTCCTCGGTGATGACGAGGGGCGGATTGAGCCGGATGGTCGGAGCGTAGGTCATCGCCACGAGGCCGCGCCGCAGGCACTCCAGGTAGAGGTCGCGGGTGATCGTCTTGTCGAGCGGCTTGCGGTTCTGGCGGTCGTCGACCAGCTCGATGCCGAGCAGCAGCCCGCGGCCGCGCACCTCGCCCACCGTCCGGTACTTCTCCTTCAGGCGATGCAGCTCGGCCAGCATGACCGCGCCGACGCGATTGGACTGCTCGACGAGGTCCTCCTTCAGGATGATCTCGAGCGCGGCCAGCCCCGCCGCCGAGGCGAGCGGGTTGCCGCCGTAGCTCGACGAGCTGAAGCTCGGGTTGGACCAGGGCTTGGCCGCCACCAGCTTCTCGGTGGAGACCACGCCGGCGAGCGGGAAGCCGCCGCCGACGCCCTTGCCCACCGTCATGATGTCGGGCACGACGCCCTCGTGGTCGGCGCCCCACATCGCGCCGGTGCGGCCGAAGCCGGTGATCATCTCGTCGGCGAAGAGCAGCGCCCCGTGGTCGCGGGCCACCGACCGGATCGCCCGCAGGAACCCGTCGGGCGGGATGACGTTGCCCGCGGTGCCCTGGATCGGCTCGACGATGATCGCGGCGATCTCGCCCGCGGTCTGGTAGCGGATGACGTCGCGCACGTACTCCGCGCAGGCGATGCCGCAGTCCGGGTAGCGGAGCTTGAGCGGGCAGCGGTAGCAGTCGGCGTAGGGGCTCGAGTACTGGCCGGGAAGGAACGGGCCCTGGTGATGCTTGAAGTCGCTGCCGAGCAGGCCCAGCACCCCGCCGGTCTTGCCGTGGAAGCCGCCCCAGAACCCGAGCACCTCCTGCCGCCCGGTCGCGGCCTTGGCCAGGCGCAGGCCGGCCTCCACCGCCTCGGCGCCGCCCGAGAAGAGCTGGATGCGGGTGAGCCCGTCGGGCGTGACCGACGCGAGCAGCTCGAGAAAGCGCGCGCGCGTCTCGGTGGTGAAGCTGCCGAAGGTCAGCCGCTCGGCCTGGCGCTTGAGGGCCTCGACGTAGTGCGGGTGGCAGTGCCCGATGCTCCCCACCGCGATGCCCGCGATGAAGTCGATGTACTCGTTGCCGTCTTCGTCCCACAGGGTGGCCCCGCTGCCGCGGGCCATCGCCAGCCCCGAGTAGAGCGCGAAGGACTGGTAGCCGGGCGCGATGTGACGCGCCTCGCGCGCCACGATCTCGCGGGAGCGCGGCCCGGGCTCGCGCGGCTCGCTCACCGCCCGCCTCCGGAGGCCCGCGCCGCCCCGAAGCGCAGCGCGAGGTACGACGCGATCACCGGCGCGGCCTCGTCGCGGTAGAGCGCGAAGCTCGGCCACGCGTTGAGATCGAGGAGCTGGAGCCCTCCGTCCGCGGAGGCGATGGCGTCGCCGCCGTAGATCTCGAGGCCGAGCGCGGTGGCGGCCTCGCGCACGAGGCGCGCGAGGCGGCCCGCGTCGAAGGGGTGGCCGGCCAGGCGCTGGTCCTTGTGGTAGAACCAGCGGAACCAGGGCGGCCCGCCGTCCGGTCCCCCGCCGCCGGGTCCGACCCCGTAGAACTTGATGAGATCGCCCGCCACGTGCGGCTGCAGCACCGCCTTCTCGATGCCGCGGGCCGCGAGCCCGGCGAGCGCGGCCGTGACCGCGTCCGGCGTCTTCGCGAAGACCACGTCCCCGTCCTGCGTGTTGTGCACGTCGGCGCGCTTGACCCAGACCGGCAGCCGCGCCGCCACCGCCGCGCCGCCGGTGGCCACGAGCCGGCTCGGCACGAAGGCCACGTTGGCCTCGCGGAGCTGCGCGATCATCCGCTCCCGGTAGGTGTTGAGCACGGCGAGCGGCGAGTTGACGAGGCGGACGCCCCGCTCCTGCCAGGCCAGCAGGGTGGTGAGCGCTTCCATGCGCTCGCACATGAAGAACACGCCGTCGGGCGGCACCTCGGTGGCGACGAGGTCCTCGGGAGCCCGGAGCTCCACCTGCACCCCGTGCGTCTCGAGATGCTTGCCGGTCAGGCGGAGGATCTCCGCGTCGTCGCTCTCCCGCCCGGGCGAATGCTCGCGCTCGCGAAAGAGCCCCCAGCATGTCAGATCCGCCACCGCCGTCCTCCTCGCGCTCATGTCCTCCGCGCTCCTCGCGCCAGCGCCTCCGCGCTGGCCACATCCAGTGCCCGGTCCACGTCCACCACCGTCTCGATGATCTCCCCGTAGAGCGGCTCGCCGCTCTCGTGCAGCCAGCCCAGGTACTCGCGCAACCGCCCGAGCGGCCGCGCGGGGGCGAGCCGTCTCGCCCGATCTGAAACACGATACACCCCCGCGGTGACCAGCCCGCTATCCGCGGCGCCGAGCCCCTCCACGCGCCCGCCCGCCCCCAGGGTCACCCAGAGCGGCTTCTCGTCCGACACGAACGGGGTGACCGCGAGCACGGTGGCGTCCGCGGGCCGGCCCGCCGCGGCGGCCGCGAAGCGGGCGAAGTCCTCCGCCGCGCACCACGCGTCCACCGTGGACACCAGCATCGGCCCGGCGGGGCCGGGCCCGGTCACCTCGCGGAAGCTCTCGAGCGAGGACGCGGTGGTCTTCACGATGAAGTCGATCGCGAGCGCGGGAAACCGCGGCCGGACCCATTCGACGCACTCGCGCTCCTGCTCATTCAGGATGACGGTGATCGCGGTGATCCCGGCCGCCGTGAAGTTGCGCAGCACCGCACCGATCAGGGGCAGCCCGGCCACCTCCACCATCGGCTTCGGCACCCGGTACCCGTCCGCCCGCAGCCGGCTGCCCTCGCCGGCTGCGATGATCGCGCCTCGCACCGCCTCCGCCATCAGAGCAGCGCCTCCACGTCGGTCAGTGAATGGATCATCGCGTCGCCCGGACAGCACGGCTCCCGGGGCGGCGGAGCGGCGATCAGCCAGATGTGCCGCATGCCGAGCGCCCGGGCCCCCGCCATGTCCCGGGCCGCCGAATCGCCCACGAACGTGGCATCGCGCGGAGCCACCCCGAGCCCGTCCAGGGCCCGCATGAAGATACGCGGATCCGGCTTGGAGAACCCGGCCCGCACGGAGTCGACGATGACGCCGAAGTGAGATCGGATCGCCGTATTATGACACACGGTTTCGAGGTTCCCATAGAAGTTGGACACGATGCCGAGGCGATAGCGCGCGCCGAGCCGCGCGAGCAGCGCCTGGTTGCGCCGTAGATGACGGTACGCGTCGTCGAGGAAGCGATCGGCCACGCGCGCGGCCATCCGCTCGTCGCGCACCGCGAGGCCGGACGCGATGTCGACCGCGAGCCGCCGCACCGTCTCCTCGAAGGACAGGGTGTCCGGGACCGCGCCCACGAGCGCGTCGTCGGCGCGGTAGAAGACGGGATCGAAGGCCTCCGCGCGCTCGGCCGCCCCCTCGGCGCGCCAGAGGGCGAAGAACCGCTCCTTCCACGTCAGCCCGTCGGCGTCGAGCGTGCCCCCGAAGTCGAAGAGCAGCGCGCGCGGGCGCTCAGACAGGCGCGACCTCCACCGCCGCGTCGAACGCGGCCTGGCCCGCCGAGAAGCCGAACGCGTCGACCGCCGCGTCGGGGATGCACGCGGCGCCGGAGGTGAGCCGGTTGAGCCCGTCCCAGCCGTCGCACATCCACACGGTCCGCGCGGGCACCCGGTCGGTCACCCGCGCGCGGGCGCGCATCTCGCCGCGCTCGTTGTACACGCGCACCGCCGCGCCGTCCGCCACCGCGCGCGCGGCCGCGTCGGCGGGCGAGAGCCACAGGACCGGCTCCGCCTCGAGCGCGGCCAGCGACGGCAGCGCGCGGCCGTGATCGTAGAAGGCGTGGAAGTGGGCAAGGGTCCGCCCCTGGCGGAGCACGAGCGGAAAGCGCGAGACGGGCAGGTCCTCGTGGATCGGCAGCGGGGACAGGCCGAAGCTCTCCGCGCGCCGCGAGTAGAGCTCCACCTTTCCGGACGGCGTGGGGAACGCGAGGTCGGCATGGCCCACCGACGAGACCCGGAGCGCGCGGATGCCGCCCTCCGCGCGCAGCGCGGCCACGGTGGCGTGCCCGGTGGCGGGATGATCGAGGATCGCGTCGATGGGCCCCGCCGCGTCGGCCCACGGGTAGAAGTCGGCGAGCCCGAGGCGTCGCGCCAGCTCCTGCAGCACCCACGCGCCGGTGCGCGTCTCCCCGGGAGGCGGCAGGGCCGGCTCCATCAGGTAGAGATGCGTGTTGGTCGCCTTGCAGCCGAGCTCCTCGAGCCACGACGTGCCGGGCAGCACGATGTCGGCGAAGCGCCGCGCGGTGTCGTTCCAGAAGAGCTCGTGGCTCACGATCAGGTCCTGGCGGGCCAGGGCCGTCTCGAGGCGGGCGCCGTCCGCGAACGACGAGAGCATGTCGGTGCCGAAGAGCAGGAGCGCGCGCACCCGGCCGCTCTCGAGCGCCTCGGTCACGCGCGGCATCTGGTTCGGCACGTAGTCGCCGGGCGGCCGCCTCTCGGCCAGCGCGATGTCGGTCAAGCCGAAGCCGTGGCCCTTGCTGCCGTGACGCGGGCCCAGGCCGCCGCCCGCGACGCCCAGGTTGCCGGTGAGCGCGGGCAGACACGCCACCGCGCGCGCGCCCTGCCAGCCGTTGGCCCCCTTGTGCATGCTGCTGCCGCCCAGCACGATCATCGCCGGCCGCGTCGCCGCGTAGCGCCGCGCGAGATCCGCGATGACCGCCTCGTCGAGCCCGGTGATCGCGGCGGCCCACGCGGGGGGATGCCGCCGCACGTGCTCGGCGAGCGCGTCGAACCCCACGGTGTGCCGCGCGACGAACGCCCGATCGCAGAGATCCTCCGCGATCAGCACGTGCATCATCCCGAGGGCCAGCGCCGCGTCGGTGCCGGGCCGGATGATCAGCACCTCGTCCGACTGGGCGGCCGCCTCCGTGCGGCGCACGTCGATGGTGACGACCCGGGCGCCGCGGCGGCGCGCCGCGACCAGGTGCGGGGCGGTATTGGGCTGGCTCGCGAGGTTGGCGCCCCACATGAGGATGAGCTGCGCGTGGGCTCCCATGTCCTCCTTGGTATTGGTCTCGAGCGGCCCGGTGAGCCCGATCCCGAAGCCGCCGAGCCCCCAGCAGATCATGGTGGGCGCCCACCACTGGCAGCCCCAGAGATTGGCGAAGCGGCGGAGCAGCTCGGAGTTGACGCGGGTGCCGTAGTTGTTGGCGAAGAACCCGTGGCCCGACCAGAGCCCGACCGCCTCGCGGCCGACCGCCTGCATGCTCGACGCGATGCGGTCGAGCGCGGCGTCCCACGTCACCGGCCGGAACGGCGCGTCCCGGCGATCGCGCGCGAGCGGGGTCAGCAGGCGCTGCGGGTTCCCGATGATCTCGCGCGAGGCGTGGCCGCGCACGCACAGGAAACCGCGGCTGTCGGGATTGTCCGGATCGCCCGCGACCTCGACGAGCCGCCCGTCCTCGACGGTGACGAGCATCCCGCAGAGGGTGGGATGGCAGTTCATCGGGCACATGGTGCGGATGGTGGCCATGTGCGATGCCGCGGGCTACGCCTGCGCGGTCCGCTCCACCCAGCCCGCCACCGCGGCCAGGGCCTCGTCGAGCTTCGCGGGATCCTTGCCGCCGGCCTGGGCCAGGTCGGGGCGGCCGCCGCCTCCGCCGCCCACCATCTTCGCGATCTCCTGCACGAGGCGCCCCGCGGGGAAGCGCTTCGTCAGATCCTTCGATGTCGACGCGACGAGATTGACCTTCTCGCCGGCCGCGCTCCCGATCACGATGATCCCCGACGGCAGGCGATCGCGCAGCGTGTCCACCACCGCGCGCAGCCCGTCCGGGTCGAGCCCGTCGAGGCGCGCGGCGAGCACCGGCACGCCCGCCACCTGCTTCGCGGAGGCGGCCAGGTCCTGCGCCTGGCTCCGCGCGAGCTTGGTCTCGAGCTGGGCGAGCTGCTTCTCGAGCCGCTTCTGGTCCTCCAGCAGCGCGGCGAGGCGGCGGGGGAGCTCGAGCGGCGGGATCTTGAGCAGGCCCGCGGACTCGCGCAGCGCGGCCTCCTCGCGGCCCACGTGGGCGAGCGCGGGCTCGCCGGTGACCGCCTCGATGCGGCGCACGCCGGAGGCGACCGCGCCCTCGTCGGTCACCTTGAAGAGCCCGATCTGGCCGGTCGCGTCGAGGTGCGTGCCGCCGCAGAGCTCGGTGGAGAAGTCGCCGATGCGGATGACGCGCACCCGGTCGCCGTACTTCTCGCCGAACAGCGCCATCGCGCCGGTGCGGAGCGCCTCCTGCAGGTCCATCTCGGCCGGGCTCACCACCACGTTGGCCTGCACTTGCTCGTTGACCAGGCCCTCGATCTCTTCGACCTCGCTGTCCTTGACGGAGGCGCCGTGCGAGAAGTCGAAGCGCAGGTGGTCGGGCGCCACCAGCGAGCCCGCCTGGGCCACGTGGGTGCCCAGCACCTTGCGGAGCGCGGCGTGGAGCAGGTGCGTGCCGGTGTGGTGCTGGCGCAGCCCCTGCCGGCGGCGCGACTCCACCGTGACCGCGACCTCCTCGCCCTCGCGCAGCTGGCCCTGGGTCACCGCCACCCGGTGCACGATGAGCTGGCTGCCGCGGTAGTAGGTGTCCTGGATCTGCCCCTGCCCTTCCCGGCCGGTCACCGAGCCGGTATCGCCCTGCTGGCCGCCGGATTCCGCGTAGGCGGGCGTGCGGTCGAGGATGATCTCCACCGTCTCCCCCTGGCGCGCCTCGCGCCGCCGCTGGCCGTCGGCCACCATGGCCAGGATGCGCGCGGGCGCGGCGAGCGAGCCGTAGCCCAGGAACTGCGGCTTGGCCAGCTCGGTGGACAGCCGCTGGTAGATGGCCACGCCGCCGGGCTCGCCGCTGTCCCCCGCCCCGAACGACGCGCCGGCACGGGCGCGCTCGCGCTGCGCCTCCATCTCCGACTCGAAGAGTCGATCGGTCTCGGCGGTGAGCTGCCAGCCCGCGTCCTCGAACACTTCTTTCGCGAGGTCAGGCGGAAACCCGAACGTGTCGTAGAGCGTGAACAGGAAGCGGCCATCGACCACCGGCGAGGCCGACGGTCGCGACGCCGCGCGACGGTCGATCTCCTCCCTGATCCGGGCCATGCCGAGATCGAGCGTCTCGGCGAAGCGCTCTTCCTCCTGCTTCACCGTCTCGGCCACCCGCGCCTGCGCCTCACGGATCTCCGGATAGGCGTCGCCCATCAGGGCCACCACCCCGCGGGTCATGTCCCACAGGAAGGGCTCCGTCAGCCCGAGCATGCGGCCATGGCGCATGGCCCGGCGCATGATCCGGCGGAGCACGTACCCGCGCCACTCGTTGGACGGGGTGACGCCGTCCGTGATCAGGAAGGTGGCGGCCCGCGCGTGGTCCGCGATCACCTGCATCGAGACGTCGTCCTCCTCGCGGGCGTGGTAGGTCTTGCCCGAGAGGGTCGCGATCTGCGCGATGAGGGGCGCGAACAGGTCGGTGTCGTAGTCCGACATCTTGCCCTGGAGCACCGCGGCGACCCGCTCGAGCCCCATGCCGGTGTCGATCGAGGGCTTGGGCAGGGGCGCCATCGCGCCGCTCGCGTCGCGGTTGAACTGCATGAAGACCAGATTCCAGATCTCGAGCCAGCGGTCGCAGTCGCAGGCCGGTCCGAGGCAGGTCCGCCCCGCCTTTTCCTCCGCGCACGGCAGGTGGTCGCCCTGGTGGAAGTGCACCTCCGAGCAGGGGCCACAGGGGCCGGTGTCCCCCATCGCCCAGAAGTTGTCCTTCTCGCCCAGGCGGAGGATCCGGTCGGCGGGCAGGAACTGCTTCCACAGCTCGAAGGCGTCGTCGTCGTCGGTGAAGACGGTGGCCTTGAGCCGGTCCTTGGGCAGGCCGAAGTCCTCGGTCAGGAGCTGCCAGCAGAACTCGATGGCGTCCTTCTTGAAGTAGTCCCCGAAGGAGAAGTTGCCCAGCATCTCGAAGAAGGTATGGTGCCGGGCGGTGCGACCCACGTTCTCCAGGTCATTGTGCTTGCCGCCGGCCCGGACGCACTTCTGGGCGGTGACCGCCCGCACGTAGTCCCGGCGCTCCTCCCCCAGGAACACGGACTTGAACTGCACCATGCCCGCGTTGGTGAAGAGCAGGGTGGGGTCCTGGGCGGGCACCAGCGGAGAGGACCGCACCACCGTATGCCCGCGCCGGCGGAAGTATTCGAGGAACCGCGCGCGGATCTCGCTACCGGTCATAGGACCGGTATTATACGCTGCCGTCTTCCTCGATGCCGGAGAGGTCGGCCCCTCGCTCCGCCAGCAGCGTCCGCACCGCCGAGCGGACCGTCGCGGCCGGGTAGCCGCGGCGCAGGAGATAGTCGGCCAGGCGGGCGGGGGCGCGGGCGGGCTGGCCCCGCAGGAGGGCCGGCAGCCGGCGCCGTCCCGCCTCGAGCGCGCGCGCGGATTCGCCCACCTCCTCGAAGGCGGCGGCGATCGCGGCCTCGGCCATCGCGCGGGGAATCCCCTTGGCGAGCAGCTCCTGGCGCAGCCGGTGGCTGCCGACCCGGCGTCCGCGGGCGCGCGCCTCGGCCCACCAGCGTGCGAAGGCCTGGTCGTCGACGTAGCCGCGATCGGTGAGGTCGGCGACCACCGCCTGGGCGATCTCGGCGGGGGCGCCGCGGCGCCGGAGGCGGCGCGTCAGCTCGCGACCGCTCCAGGACTTGCGGGCCAAAAGATCGAAGGC
This sequence comes from Candidatus Methylomirabilota bacterium, assembly GCA_035249225.1. GTDB lineage: Bacteria > Methylomirabilota > Methylomirabilia > Rokubacteriales > CSP1-6 > CAMLFJ01. Next base: position 18,528 of record DATFGS010000303.1, read on the forward strand.
CGCCAGTCTGGCGGCCTTCGCATCCAGTGCCGGGGCGGGCCGCGTCGGCGCTACCCCGCCTTCTTGCCGAAGGGGCTGCGCGCGGCGGCAACCGGCGCGGCGGCCATGCCCGGCTGCGCCGGCGCGGCGGTGGAGGCGGTATTGCTGCCGCCCGGATGCTCCCAGGTCATCTCTCCGGTGGAGAAGATGCCCTTGACCTTGAGGTCGAAGTCGTCCGGGTTGGTCGCGGCGTCGCGGGCGGTCTCGTACGTGACCAGCTCCTCGCGATAGAGCTGCAGCAGCGACTGGTCGAACGTCTGCATCCCGTACTGCGCGGTGCCCGCGGCGATGACGCTCGGGATCTGCGGGGTCTTGTCGGCCTCCCGGATGCAGTCGCGGATGAGGCCGGTGGCGATCATGATCTCGACCGCGGGCACGCGGCCGCGGCCGTCGGCGCGCACCACGAGGCGCTGCGAGACGATGCCCTGGATGACCGAGGACAGCTGCCCCCGGATCTGGTCCTCCTGGTGCGGCGGAAACATGGAGATCATCCGGTTGATGGTCTCCGCCGCGTTCAGGGTGTGCAGCGTGGAGAGCACGAGGTGACCGGTCTCCGCCGCGTGGAGGCCCACTTCCATCGTCTCCACGTCGCGCAGCTCGCCGACCAGCATGATGTCGGGGTCCTCGCGGAGGGCGGCGCGGAGGGCCTGGGCGAAGTTCACCGAGTCGTGGCCGATCTCGCGCTGGCTCATCACGCACTTCTTGTCCTGGTGCACGAACTCGATCGGGTCCTCGATGGTGACGATGTGGTCGTTCCGGCTCCGGTTCATGAAGTCGATCATGGAGGCGAGGCTGGTGGACTTGCCGGAGCCGGTGATGCCGGTGACCAGGATCATCCCGCGCCGCTCCATCGAGAGCCGCTCGAGAACCTTGGGCAGGTGCAGCTCGTGGAAGGCGGGGATGCGCTCCGGCACGTGCCGGAAGACGCCGCGCACCTCGCCCATCGCGAGGAAGAGGTTGCAGCGGAAGCGGCCGACCCCGGGCAGCATGTAGCCCAGGTCCATCTCCCGGCCTTCCATCAGCATGTTGAGCCGGCGGTCACCGAGCAGGCTCTTCGCCATCGCGTCGATGAACTCGCGGGTGATCTGCGGGAGGTCGTCCTGCACCTCGAGGTGCCCATGGATCCTGAGGATCGGCTTCGACCCCGGCTTCAGGTGCAGGTCCGAAGCCTTGCGCTGCGCCGTCTCCGTCAGCAGCTGCTGCAGTTCCATGGGCTACCCGCTCCTACTTGGCCACCTTCTCCGGTGCCGGCTGCGACACCCCCCCGACCGGCTTGAGGCCAAGGGCATCGCGGACTTTGACTTCCAGGTCGGCCAAGATCTTGGGATTGTCCTTCAGGTACCGCTTGGCGTTCTCCCGCCCCTGCCCGATTCGCTCACTCTTATAGGTGTACCAAGTGCCGGATTTTTCGACAACATTGTGCTCGGCGGCCAGGTCCAGGACCGACCCCTCCTTGGAGACCCCCTCGCCGTAGATGACGTCGAACTCGGCCTCCCGGAAGGGCGGAGAAAGCTTGTTTTTCACCACTTTAACCTTGGTCCGGACCCCGATCGCCTCGGTGCCGTTCTTGATGGTGTCCTGGCGCCGGATGTCGAGCCGTATAGAGGAGTAGAACTTCAGCGCCCGGCCGCCGGTGGTCGTCTCCGGCGAGCCGAACATGACGCCAATCTTTTCGCGGATCTGGTTGATGAAAATCACCGCCCCGCCGGACCGGGAGATGGCGGCGGTGAGCTTGCGCAGGGCCTGGGACATGAGCCGCGCCTGCAGGCCGGGGAGGGAGTCGCCCATGTCGCCGTCCAGCTCCGCCCGGGGCACTAGCGCGGCCACCGAGTCGATCACGGTGACGTCGACCGCGTTGGAGCGCACGAGCGTCTCCGCGATCTCGAGCGCCTGCTCGCCGGTGTCGGGCTGGGAGATGAGCAGCTCGTCGGTGTTGACCCCGAGATTCTTGGCGTACTTGGGATCGAGCGCGTGCTCGGCGTCGATGAAGGCGGCGGTGCCGCCCATGCGCTGCGCCTCCGCGATGATGTGCAGCGCGAGCGTGGTCTTGCCGGACGACTCCGGTCCGTAGATCTCGGTCACCCGGCCGCGCGGAATGCCGCCGATGCCCAGCGCGACGTCGAGCTGGAGCGCGCCGGTCGGGATGACGGAGATCTCGTCGAAGATCCCGCCCTGGCCCAGGCGCATGATGGCGCCCTTGCCGAACTGGCGGTCGATGGAGGCAATGGCCAGATCCAGGGCCTGGCGGCGGTCACTCTTGACGTCAGCCATGCGTGTGTCTCCTCGTGCTGGAGTGTCGAATCGATGCGCTCGGGTGTCCCGAGCACTGTGTTACGCCGGCCCGACGCTGTCAAGCGGGACCGGCGAAAAACTCGAGAAAATCCGATACACCCGCGCCCGCGTCACGTCCCCGACAGAGGGGCGAGACGACGCACGTGATAGCGGGCGCCCGTCGGCGACGGATCGCTGCGCATCAGCGCCACCTCCGTCACGCGCTGCGTGCCGAACGTC
>DATFGS010000304.1:0-1719 GCA_035249225.1 Candidatus Methylomirabilota bacterium
CGATCCGGGCGCCGATGCCCGGCCGGGTGAGCCGCAAGTCGGTGGAGATGGGCCAGGTGGTGTCGGTCGGTCAGGCTCTCCTCGCGGTGGTGGATCTCGACGACGTGTGGGTGGTGGCCAACTACAAGGAGACCGAGCTGACCCACGTGCGGCCCGGCCAGCGTGCCACCGTCACGGTGGACACCTACCCGGGCAAGACCTTCAAGGCGCGCGTGGATTCGATCCAGGCCGGCTCCGGCGCGGTGTTCTCGCTGCTGCCGCCCGAGAACGCCACCGGCAACTTCGTGAAGGTGGTGCAGCGCGTGCCCGTCAAGCTCGTGTTCGAGCCGGGGGAAAACGCCAAGCACCTCCTGGTGCCCGGCATGTCCGCGGTCCCGATCATCGCGATCCGCTAACCCGGAGAGGTCCATGAAGACCGACGTCCTCCTGATCCCGGTCGGCGCGCGCTACGCGGAGATGCGCTCGGCCGCGCTCGCCGCCGAGGCGGCCGGCTTCGACGGCCTGTGGACCTGGGATCACTTGCGCGATCCCGACGAGCGCGCGGAGGCCGGCGTCCCCGAGGCCTGGACGACGCTCACCGCGCTCGCCGAGGTCACGCGGCGCCTCACGCTGGGCCCCCTCGTGCTCAACACCGGCCTGCGACATCCCGGCCTGCTGGCCAACATGGCGGCCACGCTCCAGCAGGTCTCGGGCGGGCGCCTGCTCCTCGGTCTGGGCGCCGGCGCCACCCGGTCGATGTCGTACGCGCGCGAGCAGGAGGCGCTCAACATGGAAGTCTCGCCGGATCGCGTGCGCGCCGAGCGCGTGGCGGAGACCGCGCAGGTGCTCCGTCGCCTGTGGACCGGCGATGACTCGAGCTTCGTCGGCTCGCAGTTCCGGCTCGATCGCCCGTCGGGGTTCCTGCGGCCGGATCCCCCGCCGCCCATCATCATCGCGGGCTTCGGCCCGCGCATGGCCGGCATCGCGGGGCGGTACGGTGACGGCTTCAACACCCAGGCCATGCACCCGAATCTCGCCGAGCTGGCCCGCGTGGCGCGCGAAGCCCACGCCGCTTCGGGCCGCGACCCCGCGCGATTCAGCGTGAGCGTCTTCGCGGGCCTGAGCGAGCGGTGGCTCCGCCCCGAGGCGCCCGAGCGTGCTCGCCTCGAGCGGGTGGGCGTGGACCGTCTGATCCTGCTCGTGTCGCCGCCCTACGACCTCGGCAGCATCCGCCTGCGCTAACCCAGCGGGATCCGGTAGCCCTTGGCGAGGATTCCCGGCGCGAGGGTGATGTCCAGCTCCGGCGCGCGCGAGAACCCCATGCGCTCGTAGAGCCGCATCGCGACCGCCATCATATCGGTGGTGTGCAGGGTCAGCGCGGGAGCGCCCGTGGCCCGCGCCCGCTCGATGCACGCCTCCATGAGCCGTCGGGCCACACCCTTGCCGCGCGCGGACGGGGCGACCGCGAGGAGGCGCACCTCCGGCGACGCGAGCGTGATCGAGGTACCGCCGGGGGTCGGCAGGACCGCCCCGGCGGGGAGAAGCAGCACGGTGCCGACGAGCGCGCCGCCGTCCTCGGCCACGATCTGCGCCGTCGTCCCCACGTCGGCGAGCGTCGCCTGGATGCTCCGCCGGTACATCGCCCAGAACGGCGGAGTGAGGGTGGCCGCGTACTGCTCGTACGCGGCGAGCGTTACCGCCAGGATGGCGTCGCGATCGCCCGGCCGCGCGTCGCGGATC
>DATFGS010000305.1:0-7416 GCA_035249225.1 Candidatus Methylomirabilota bacterium
TGGCCCCGGAGGCGGCATCGCCCACGCGGGCGCGCTCGAGCACGGCGACGCGCGCGCGGGGATCGGCGCGGCCCAGGTGAAATGCGGCGGAGAGCCCCATGAGCCCGCCGCCCACGATCGCGACCCGGGTCGCCATGGCGCCCGAGTCTAGCAGACTGGCCTTTCGGGCCGCCGGGCGGTAATCTTGCCGGAACCCCGATGCCCAAGACCATTCGCTACGAAGCGCCCCGGCCGGCCGCTGCGCCGGGCGAGACCATCGTCACCAGCACCTGCGGGCACAACTGCGGGGGCCGCTGCGTGGTCAACGCCCACGTGCGCGACGGGCAGATCGTCAAGATCAGCACCGATCCGCGCAAGTGGACGCCCGAGGTGGCCCCGCTCCACGCCTGCGTGCGCGGCTTCGGCCAGCTCGAGCGGCTGAATCATCCCGACCGGCTGATCCACCCGATGCGGCGCGTGGGCCCGCGCGGATCCGGGCAGTTCGAGCGGACCGGCTGGGACGAGGCGCTCGACGAGGTCGCGCGGCAGATGCTCCGCATCCGCGAGGCCCACGGCCCCGCGGCCATCCTCGACTGCTCGCGCACCGGCAGCCTCTCGATGCTGCACAGCCGCTCGACGGTCAAGCGCCTGCTCTACATGTTCGGCGGCTGCACCGAGCTGTGGACCAACATCTCGGCGGAGGCCGAGGTCTTCGCGGTGCGCCAGACCTACGGGGCCAAGGCCGACTACAAGAGCGCGGGCCGCGAGCCGACCGACTACGTGAACTCGCGATTGATCCTCATGTGGGGCTGGAGCCCGGCCGACGGCACCTTCGGCACCGGCACCCTGCAGTACCTGAAGCTCGCCAAGCAGCGCGGCGTGAAGATCATCTGCGTGGACCCGCGGCGCACCCGGACGAGCTGGGAGCTCGCGGACCAGCACGTGTTCATCAACCCCGCGACCGACACCGCGGCGCTGATCGCGATGGCCCACGTCATCCTCACCGAGGCCCTGCACGATCAGCCCTATCTCGACCGGCACGTGCTGGGCTTCGACGAGGCGCACCTGCCGCCCGGCGCCCCCGCGGGCGCCTCGTACCGCAGCTACCTGCTCGGCGGGACGGACGGGGTGCCCAAGACCCCGGAATGGGCGGCCGCCATCACCGGGGTGTCCGCGGAGACGCTGCGCGCGCTCGCGATAGAGTACGCCACCGCCAGGCCCGCCGCGCTCCAGACCGGCTACGCGCCCGGGCGCACGCTCTACGGCGAGCAGTTCCACCGCGCGGCCTACGCGCTCTGCGCGATGACCGGCAACGTGGGCATCCCGGGCGGCAACGCGGGCACCAGCAACGGGGCGACCGGGCGCTGCGGGATCCAGCCGCTCCCGACCGGCGAGAACCCGGTGGGCCGGGGGGTGTCCTCGCCGCTGCTCGCCGACCTGCTCGAGCGCGGGAAGGCGGGCGGCTACCCGGCCGACATCAAGATGATCTACTCCTGCGCGGGCGATCTCTTCAACCAGCTCCCCAACGTGAGCCGGATCGTCAAGGGCGTGGAGCGGCTCGACTTCGTGGTGGTCCAGGATCACTTCGTCACGCCGACCGCACGCTACGCCGACATCCTGCTGCCCGCCACCACCTTCTGGGAGCGCAACGACGTCCACACCCCGTGGGCGGGGGCCGGCCACTACGCGATCTTCATGCAGCAGGCGATCGCGCCGGTCGGCGAGTGCCGCAACGACATCGACATCTGCGCGGCGCTCGCCGAGCGCCTGGGCATCGAGGGCTACAACGACAAGACGGAAGACGAGTGGCTGCGCGAGCTGACGAAGCACGCCATCGACGACTACGACACGTTCCGGGCGCGAGGCCTGGCCCGCCTGCCCGCCCCCGACGACGCGGTGGCCTTCGCGAAGGAGATCCGCGACCCGGAGCGGCACCCCTTCACGACGCCGTCGGGCAAGATCGAGATCTACTCGATGAGCCTGGCCGCCCGGCCCGATCCCTACGGCCTCGGCGCGATCCCGCCGATTCCCACCTGGATCCCCGAGCCGATCGACCCGCGCTACCCGCTGCGGCTGGTGACGCCCAAGTCACGGGCGCGCACGCACTCGATCCACGACAACCAGGCGGTGCTCTCGCGGGCCGACCGCGACGACGTCTGGATCCACCCGGCGGACGCGGCGGCCCGGGGCGTCGTGGACGGCCAGCGCGTGCGCGTGTTCAACGGCCGCGGCCGCACCTTGATCCCGGCGCGCGTCACCGATCGGGTGGCCCCGGGCGTGGTCTCGATCAAGGAGGGCGCGTGGTTCGCCCTCGACGCGGACGGGCAGGACACGCGCGGCTGCTCGAATCTCCTGACCGACGACCGCTCGTCACCGGCGGGGGCGACGCCGTTCAACTCCTGCTTCGTCGACGTCGAAGCGGCCCGCTAGCCGACTACCGGGCGGGGATCACCGTCAGGCGCACCCGCGTCGTCCAGTCCCGCACCACGCGCACGAGGACGGTGGCCGGCCGGTAGCCCGGCGCGGTCACGGTCACCGCGTGCACGCCGGCGCGGGCGTCCACCACCGAGGCCTGGAGATCGTTGGCCACCCCGAGCGGCTTGCCGTCCAGGCTCACCTCGGCGAAGTAGGGAAACACGTTGAGGTACAGTCCGCCACCCTGGCTGTAGCCGGAGTACCCATGGACCGGATGGCCCATGTAGGTGCTATCCGCGGCGGCCGCGCCGCTCACCGCGCCGGCCACCAGCAGGAGAAAGATCAGGAGCACGCGGAGCGACATGCGGAATTCTCCTCGAGATCGGTCAGTCCGTGACGCAGCGGAACTTGGCGAAGACGTACGGGTAGTGCGCCTGGAACCAGTTGCGGAAGCTCGGGCGCACCAGCGCGTCGGCGGTCGCCCACGAGCCGCCCTTCAGCACGTAGTGCTTGCCGTCGAAGAAGTCGGCGGAGTAGCCCTCGTAGCCCGGGATGTACGTGGTGAAGCCGGGCAGGCCCGCGAACACGCTGCTCGTCCATTCCCAGCCGTCGCCGACCAGGTCCTGCACGCCGCCGGCGCTCTCGGGACGCGAGCCCACCGGGGTGGGCGCCCAGTGGCGGAAGCCGACGTTGCCGTCCTCGGGCCGGCCGCCCTTCGCGGACCCGGAGGCGGCGCGATGGAACTCCGCCTCGGTGGGCAGGCGCCCGCCGCGCCAGCGCGCGAACGCCCGCGCCTCGGCGAGGCTCACGTAGACCGGCCAGCCCGCCACCTGATCGAGCGGGAGGCGGTCGAAGAGCGTGCGATAGAACCAGGCGCCGTCCACCAGCTCCCACACCGCCGGATGCTCGATGCCGTCGTGACCGCGCCACACCCAGTCCTCGTCGGTCCACAGGTCGGCGCGCGCGTAGCCGCCGTCCTCCACGAAGACCTGGAACTGGCCATTGGTCACCGCGGTGCCGTCCACACGGAAGGCGGGCACGTGGACCTCGAGGGCGGAGAACTCGTTGTCCCAGCCGAAGGGCAGCTCGTCGAAGCGGGCCCCGAGCGTCGCCGGGCCCGCCGGGATCTCGACCGGCCCGGCGGGGCGGCCGGGCCCGAGCGCGTAGGGCGGCAGCCAGGCCGGTCGCACCTTGCGCTCGAGCGGCAGGCGCTGCAGCATGTACAGCAGTGTCTCCTGATGCATGAGCTCGTGCTCGATGACCATGCTGAAGACGCGGCCCTCGCGGGCCATCAGGTGCGTGTCCGCGCGCGCGGCGACCGCGTCCACGGAAGCGAGGAGCGCCGCGCGCACGCGATCGCGATAGGCGACGACCTCCTCCGCCGCGGGCCAGCGGTCCGGCACCTCGGGGTGGTCGTGGCAGTGCGTCGGATCGTCCACGTCGGGGTCGATCCCGCGCGAGAACAGCTCGTCGAAGGCCGCGTTGAACGCGGGCCGGTCCAGGACCCCGCCGCTCACGTGGTTCCAGGCGAAGGCCGGCAGGTGCCCCAGGTAGAAGAGGAACGGGTGGCGCAGCGCGATCGGCTGGGCGAGCCAGCTCCCGGGGGCCAGGATCCCGAAGATCCGATCGGTGCGTGCCCACGCGTCGGTCAGCCGGTCCGCGATCGTCTCGACCATGTCACTCCTTTCGGCCCCCGCGCCGGCCTGGCCGGAATCCCTTGGGCCCTTCGTGGCGTCTAGCTTGCAGCAGGACGATGCCATGCGCTACCGGCTAGATATCCATACGGACGAGCGGGCGCGACAGGAGCGCCTGGAAACCGACGTGCGGGAAGGCCTGACCGCGTGGCAGAAGTCCCTGCCGCCGAAGTACTTTTACGACCGCGCGGGGTCGCTGCTGTTCGAGCGGATCACCGAGCTGCCCGAGTACTATCCGACCCGCACCGAGGCGGCCCTGCTGGGGGAAATTGTGCCCGGGTTGATCGGGGAAATTTTTCCCGCCGACATCGTGGAGATCGGCGCCGGCTCCTCCGAGAAGACGCGCCTCATCCTCGACGCGGCCACCGTGGGCGGGCGGGCCATCCGCTACGTGCCCCTGGACGTGGACCGGCTCACCCTCGAGAGCACCGCCGCCCGGCTCACGCGGGACTACCCGGCGCTCTCCGTCCACGCGGTGGTCGGCGATTTCGAGCGGGACCTGGCCCACGTGCCCCCGCCCGCCGGACGGCGCCTCGCGCTCTTCCTGGGCAGCACCATCGGCAATCTCGACGCGCCGGAGCGGGGGAGCCTGCTCGCGGGACTGCGCGCGCTCCTGTCCGATCCCGGCGATCGATTGCTGCTCGGGGTGGACCTGGTCAAGGACGTCAAGGTGCTCGAGATGGCCTACGACGACGCGGCCGGGGTCACCCGCGATTTCAACCGGAACATCCTGCGCGTGATCAACCACGCGGTCGACGGCGACTTCGCGCCCGAGGCCTTCCGCCACCACGCGTTCTACAACGAGGCCGAGTCCCGCATCGAGATGCACCTGGTGGCCGACACCGCCCAGACCGTGAAGCTCGGGCGCCTCGGGCTGACGGTGCGCTTCCAGCCGGGCGAGGACATCTGGACCGAGAACTCCTACAAGTTCACGCGCGACGGCGTGGAGGCGATGCTGGCCGGCGCCTCCCTCGACCTCGTGCGCTGGCACGTGGACCCCGCGAACTACTTCGCCCTGGCGCTCGCCGCGCCGCGGTGAGCGCGACCGCCGCCGCCTACGCGCAGCCCACTCCGGGCCTCCTCTACGTCCACGACGATCTGACCGACGAGGTGGCGCGGCACGACGGTGCGAGCTCGCCCGCCGCCGCGCTGGCGCGCGAGCTGCTCTCACTGCTCGCCCGCGATCCCGAGCGCGTGCGCATCCTCGCGCTCGGCGATCAGGTTGAGCGGGTGGTGGCCCAGGGCGACCACGCCCCCTTCGGGCTCGCGCTCGGGATCGGCGCGGCCGGGCAGCGCGTGGCCGAGACCCTGCACGCCCGCGCGGGCTGGTTCCCGCGCATCCGCCGGATCGGGCTCGCTCGCGAGGAAGACGGCCTCGGCGGCTACCGCGTGGTCAGCACCGAAACGCGGGATCTCGCCGCGCAGCTCGACGGCGTGACGGACTGCACGTCGCTCGCGGTGGTGGACGACACCGTGTTCTCGGGCGTCACCATGCGGACCCTGATCGCGGCGCTGCCCGACGCGGTCCGCCGTCGCACCCGCGCCTTCTGTCTGCGCGGCGTCGCGGAATCCATCGCGGCGATGGCCACGCTCTGCCCCATCACCGCGGGCGTCGCCGCGCCCGGACGCCGGCTCGACGACGTGAGCTTCATCAACGCGAGCGGCCTGGTCCGTCGCGCGGCCATTCGCCGGCCGGGCCAGCCGCCCCTCGCGTTCTTCGACCGCCCGGAGTGGATCCGCGCGTGGTTCCCGGGGGCGCACGCCGAGGTCCTCGCGCTCTGCCGGCGCCTCAACGCGCTGATAGAACCCGCGCGCACCTGAGTGCCCCCGCGCGATCCTCCCGCCCTCACCGCAGCCCGCGCGGCACCACCACGCGATCGGCCAGCTCGAAGAGCGCGTAAAACACCAGCGCCATGGCGGCGGCCGGCGCGGCCCCGGCCAGGATCGTGGCGGTGTCGTCGAGCGCGAGGCCGCGGACGATCAGGGCCCCGTAGCCTCCGCCCCCGATGAACGCGGCCAGGGTGGCGGTGCCCACCGTGGTCACCGCCGCGGTCTTGATGCCGGCCATGATGGGGATCGCGGCCAGCGGCAGCTCGATGCGGAGCAGCCGGCGCACCGGGGCCAAGCGCAGCACCCCGGCGATCTCGAGCAGGGTGCGGTCGATCGCGATCAGCCCCGCGTAGGTGTTCCGCGCGATGGGCAGCAGCGCGTAGAGCGAGAGCGCGACCAGCGCGGGGCCCTTGCCGATGCCGAAGAGCGGGATCATGAACATCAGCAGCGCCAGCGCGGGCACGGTCTGCAGCATCGCGATCGCGGAGAGCTCGAGCTGGCCGGCCCGCCGGTAGCGCGCGGCGACGATGCCCATGGGGATGCCCAGCAGGATCGCCGCGCCGACCGAGATCACCACGAGCACGAGGTGATCCACCGTGAGCGCGGCGAGCTCGGCCAGCATCGCCCGACGGCGCCCTTCTCCCGCGGGGGCGGCGGCGCCCAGGAAGACCGCGGCCACTTCCGGGACGCGCCGGCCGTCCAGGTCCGCCATCGCGTTCAGCCGCGCCATCCGCGCGCCGTCGAGGCGGCCCTCCAGCACCTCGCGCAGCCGCGCCCACGTCCGCGGGTAGCGCTCGGTCATCTCCCGGCGCGCCAGGAGTACCGCGGAGTAGTCGGGGAAGAAGCGCCGGTCGTCGTCGAGGAGCCGGAGCTTCAACCGCTCGAGCTGGCCGTCGGTGGAGAAGACGTCCATCACGTCCACCTGCCCGCTCGCGATCGCGCGGTAGGTGAGCGCGTGCTCCATCACCTCCACCCGGGCCAGGGCCAGCCCGTAGCGCGCGCGCAGGCCGGGCCAGCCGTCCTCGCGCTCGAGAAAGCCCGAGCTGAACGCGGCGCGCAACTGCGGATGCCGGGCCAGGTCCCCGATGGTCCGGAGCCCGAGGCGCTCCGCCGCGTCGGCGCGGACCGCGAGCGCGTACGTGTTGACGAACCCGAGCGAGGCGCTGACCGTGAGCCCGCCCGGGAGGAGCCGCTCGCGAATGGCCTCGGGCGTCGCGAGGGAGGCGTCCTTCAGGAGCACGAGCGCGAGCGTGCCGGTGTACTCCGGGTACAGGTCGATCACGCCGGACTCGAGCGCCCGGTAGGTCAGCCCGGTGCCGCCCAGTCCCACCCGCCGGTCCACGCGCGCCTCGCCGACCTGCTCGATGATCTGGGCCGCGACCTCCGCGAGGATGTAGCTCTCGGTGAAGGACTTCGAGCCCACGCGGATCACGCCGTCGGGCGCGGCGCCCGCGGCCGCCGCGCCCAGCAGGAGCGTGGCGAGCGCCACGCCGGCGAG